>NZ_JBEZJZ010000130.1:0-22225 GCF_040651455.1 Streptomyces sp. NPDC048483 | reverse complement strand
GTGCTCTTCCGATCTCGGGTCCTCGATCGCGGCGAGGGTGCGGGGCCCCGAGCGATTCTTCGCTCGGGGCCCTCGGCGTTGTGCGGCGTCTCGTGCCGCCTGGCCTCTGCGTGCCTCTGGTGCCGCTGCCTGCCTCAGACGAGGAAGTCGCGGGCCAGGTTCTCCGCCGCCCGCTCCAGCAGCGGACCCGCCTCGGCCATACAGCGGGCCGGGTCGGGCTCCAGGTCCGTCAGGGCGTACGCGCGGCTGATACCGGCCGTGCTGAGGGCCTCCTGGGGCAGCTGGAGCCGTCCGCAGACCGCGGCGACGTCGATGCCCGCCGTACGGGCCGCGGCGGCGACACCGGCCGGCGCCTTGCCGTGCAGCGTCTGCGCGTCCAGCGAGCCCTCGCCGGTGATCACGAAGGTGGCCTTCGCCAGCGCCGGCGCGAACCCGAGCACATCGAGCATCACGTCGATACCGGGACGGAACGCCGCATCCAGGCCGACCAGGGCCCCGTAACCGATCCCGCCCGCCGCGCCCGCACCGGGCGCCAGGGCGTGCTCGGCGGCCTTGGGACCGACCGCGGCCTCCAGCACCTCGGCGTAGTGCGCCAGGGCGGCATCCAGGGTGGCCACGTCGGCCTCACTGGCGCCCTTCTGCGGGCCGTAGACCGCGGGGGCGCCCTTGGGGCCCGTGAGCGGGTTGTCGACGTCGCTGGCGAGCACGATGTCCGTACGGGCCAGCCGCGGGTCGAGGCCCGACAGGTCGGCCGTGGCGAGGTCCGCCAGCGGACCGCCCCCGGGGGCGACCGGCTTGCCGTCCGCGTCCAGGAACCGCGCGCCCAGCGCGGCGAGCATGCCGGCGCCGCCGTCGGTCGTCGCACTGCCGCCGACGCCGAAGACGATCGAGGTCGCGCCCGCGTCGAGGGCCGCGAGCAGCAGCTCCCCGGTGCCGTACGTGGTCGCCGTCAGGGGCGCGAAAACGCCCTTCGGGAGGTGCTGAAGGCCGGAGGCCTCCGCCATCTCCACCACGGCCGTACCGTCCTCGCGCAGCGCGAAGGTGGCCGTCACCGGCTCGCCGGTGGGGCCCATGACCCGCGCCTCATGGCGCGCGAAACCGGCCGCGAGCGCGGCGGCAACCGTGCCGTCGCCGCCGTCCGCGACCGGGATGGCCGCCACGTCCAGCTCGGGGACCACGCGCCGCAGACCGGCCGTGACGTGCTCGGCGACCTGTACGGCCGTGAGCGAACCCTTGAACTTGTCCGCGGCGATCAGCACCTGTCCGGTGTGTGTCCTTGCTGCGTCCGCCACCGTGTTACCCCTTGCTTTCGAACTGGCAGTCGCGCCGCTGCGACCTTATCCGGCGAGGGGCCCCGCGACCAGGGCAGACCGCTCCGCCACCCCGTCATGGCGGCCTGGCCACCCTCTAGGCTCGCGCTGTGACGACCATGGATTACGCCACCTATATCGCCGGCCTGCCCCGCGTACTCGCGGGTGCGGGTGCCATCTTCCGGGACACCCAGGGCCGCATCCTGCTGGTGGAGCCCAACTACCGCGACACCTGGATCCTGCCCGGCGGCACCGTCGAGTCCGACACCGGCGAGTCGCCCCGCCAGGCCGCCCGCCGTGAGACCGCCGAGGAAATCGGCATCGACGTCGAGCTGGGCGCCCTGCTCGCCGTCGACTGGGTCCGCGGCGAGGCACGGCCGCCGCTGGTGTCGTACCTCTTCGACGGCGGGGTACTGGACGAGAGCCGGCTCGCCGCGATCCGTCTCCAGGAGGAGGAGCTGCTGTCCTGGCGCCTGGTGCACTGGGACGAGGCCGAGACGATGGTCAATGTCGAGATGCGGCTGCGGATCCGCGCCGCGCTGGACGCGCTGGCCGACGGGCGCGGCCCGGCGGAGCTGGAGGACGGGATGCCGCCGGAGGGGGCTGCGCGGCATGGTGCCGCGTAAAAACGCCGTGGTGCGGGGAGAGCGGGCGGTCCTAGTGTGGCCGCCATGGACGATCTTCAGCGCATAGCGGATATCGCCGCAAGGACCGTGCGGGTGCCGGGAGTTGTCGGGGTGATGCTCGGCGGGAGCCGGGCGCGGGGGACGCACCGGGCGGACTCCGACTGGGATCTGGGGGTGTACTACCGGGGCGAGCTGGATCTGCCGGCGCTGGAGGCACTGGCCGCGGAGGTGACCGGCGGTCCCGTGGAGGTGTACGGGCCGGGGGCCTGGGGTGCGTGGGTGAACGGCGGGGCCTGGCTCGTGCTGCCCGACGGCAGCCATGTGGACTGGATCCTGCGGGATGTGGACCGGGTGCGTCGGGTGTGGCAGGACTGCCGTGCGGGCCGCTTCGAGACGGGGATGCAGGCCGGTCACCCGCTGGGCTTCTGGTCCCCCGCCTATCCCGGCGAGGTGGCGCTGGGACAGGTACTCGCCGACGCCGACGGGGAGCTGGCGCGCCTCAAGGAGGAGACCCGGAACTACCCCGAAGCCCTGCGGAAGTCGCTGACCGGCGGCGCGATATGGGACGCGGGCTTCTCGGCGGCAATGGCGGGCAAGTCGTCTGCGGCCGGGGACGTACTGCACGCCGCCCTGTGCCTGTCCCGGACCGTCGGCGGCCTCGTCCAGGCGCTGCACGCACACCACGGCGTCTGGTGCCTCAACGAAAAGGGCGCCCTGGCGGCGGCCTCCGCCCTGCCGGAGACACCGGCCGACTTCGCGGCCCGAGCCACCGCACTGCTCGGCCAACTCGGCCGTACAGCAGGGGAGTTGAGGCGCTCGATGGCGGAGGCGGAACGACTGGTGGAGGAGGTGCGAGCGGTGACCGACGCCTGAGGTGGGGCCGATACTCGCGGGTGACGGGGCGGCGGACCTGCCGGGTGCGCCGTGCCGTACCCGGTACCGGCGCCGGCGCCGGGGGGGGGCAACCGCCCGTCCGTCGGCCCGTACATGAGCGGCCGTCACCGAGGGAACACGCCCGGCGCGAACACCCGTGCGGGAAAATGCCCGGATCGGGTGGAAATATCGCCTCTTTTGCGCTCTCCAGAGTATCCACCACACTTCCTGGGGATTCCCTCGCGGAGAGCGTGGGGAGAAGCGCATGCGCGACAGCGTCGGCCGTGGCCGCTCTGCGGACACCGGCGGCATGCGCGGTCTGCTGCTCGTCGCATTGCTGGCGCTGCTGCATGCCGCGCTCGTCGTCGGCATCTGCCATTTGCCGTCCTCCGAGACGGACCGCTGCCTGACCCGCACCCCCGCTCCCGCCGTGGCCGGCGCCTCCATGGCCGGTACGTCCGTGTCCGGCATGTCCGTGGGGCACTGCGTCACCGAGGGGCCCGAACTGACGTCGGCCGGGGGCAACAAGAAGCATCATCCGGGCAGCGGCCCCCGGCGCAGCAGCGTGGCGTCGGGCTGCCAACTGCGCCA
This sequence comes from Streptomyces sp. NPDC048483, assembly GCF_040651455.1. NCBI lineage: Bacteria > Bacillati > Actinomycetota > Actinomycetes > Kitasatosporales > Streptomycetaceae > Streptomyces > Streptomyces sp. NPDC048483. The sequence continues at coordinate 18,825 of NZ_JBEZJZ010000130.1, read as the reverse complement.
TCAGGCACCCACGGGAACCTGCGGCAAGGCGGTCGGGCACGCTTCCTTCGCCGCCGCTGTCGCGGCTGCCGGTGACGTCTCCCCCGCAGCCGTCCACACCTCCGCCGCCGGCGAACCCCCCGGGCGGACGGTCGTTCTGCGCTGCTGATCCGGCCCGGCCGACGCATTCCCCCGCCATGCCCGGCATTCGGGCAGCCAGGGCGATCTCGGCCTGCCGTCATCAGGTCCAGGACTTCCTTACCGCAGGAGATCGGCATGCCCATCGACGTCTTCGCCGCTCTTGGCGCGCTTGTCCGCGCCGAGGCCGCACGCAACGCAAAGAAATCCGTACCCAGGCCCGTGACCGAGCCCGCGCACGACCGCCTCGACGAGCCTGCACCGGAGAGGCCGGACGACTCGGCGGACGACCGGACGGATACGCCGGCGACCACCGCCACGAGCCCGCCCGAGGCCCGCAGGCGCCCGCTCTCCAGGACTTTCCGGAAGTTGACCGCACTCTTCCGCTAATGCGATGCAGTAGGGACCGGGCGGTACCGCGGCACCGCGGCACCGCAACGGTCGTCGCTCGCGTGCGATACGTGCACGTCCGGGGGTGCGGGGGCGCAAAGCGGTCACGCCGGACGGTCCCCCGCGCGCCGCCGGCCGGCCCTGCCCGCCGGCTCCTCCCGGCCGGATCAGCGGCTGATGCCGACGGCGTGGCCGAAGGTCGTCGGGTCGGTGACGAAGTCGAGCATGGCGCGGGCCACGTCGGAGCGGGTGATGACGCTGCCGGCCGGGCCGGCCTCGACGGCGTGGCGGTAGCGGCCCTCGCCGGGTGTGTCGAGGAGACGGGGCGGGCGGACGGCGGTCCAGTCCAGGCCACTGTCCCGCAGTACGGCCTCCATCCGCTCGAGGTCGGTGTAGAGCTCCTTGAGGACCGCCCACAGCAGCGGCCCGAACACACGGTGGGTCAGCATCGGCTGGCCCGTGCCGGTGCGGTTGAGCGGGCCCGCGCTGACCATGAGCAGGCGCCGTACGCCGGTGGCGGTCAGCGCCTCGACGGCGGCGCGGGCCGCGGTGGACGCGGGGCGGAGCGGGTCGTGGCGGCCGGCCTGGCCGATACCGGAGAGCACCGCATCGGCGCCGTCGGCGACGGTCTTGACGGAGGCGGCGTCGAGGGGGTCGGTGCGGACGACCGTCAGGCGCTCGTGCCGCACGGTCAGCTTCTCCGGGCTGCGCAGCGCGGCGGTCACGTCGTGCCCGTCGGCCAGGGCATGGGCGACGAGGTGCCGGCCGACACCACCGGATGCGCCGAGAACGGTGAGCTTCATGACCTCTCCCGAGGGTGGACGAAGGGGCGAGTGAAGGGTGAGTGAGCACTCACCCACCAGTGTGAGTGAGTATTCACTCACCTGTCAATGTAGGCTGGGGTTCATGACTCATGACGCCGCCGCTCCCCTGACCGGAGGCGCCCTGACGCGCTCCCGCATCCTCGACGCCGCCGCCGCGCTGATGAGCACCGTGGGCCTGACACGTACGACGACGAAGGTGATCGCCCAGGAGGCGGGCTGCTCGGAGGCGGCGCTCTACAAGCACTTCCGCAACAAGGAGGAGATCTTCGTCCGGGTGCTCCACGAACGCGCCCCGCAGTTCTCCGACGCGCTGGCCCAACTGCCGGGCGTCGCGGGCGACGACCGCGGCCCGGCCGCGCATCTCCAGGAGGTGACGCTGGCCGCCGTCCGCTTCTACCGCCGGGCCTTCCCGATGGCGGCGTCCCTGTTCGCCAGCCCGGAACTACTGGACACACACCGCCGCCGCCTCGACGAACTGGGCACCGCGGGCCCGCAGAACGCCACCCAGCATCTGGCCGCTTATCTGGCCGCCGAACAGAAGCTGGGCCGGATCTCACCCGGCATCGACCCGCACGCCGCGGCCACCCTGCTCATCGGCGCCTGCTTCCACCGGGCTTTCCTCGACCTGTTCTTCGGCGCGCAGGCACCCGAGGATGCGCTGCTCCCGCGAAGCGAGGAGGAGTTCGCCACGGAGACCGTACGGGCGCTGCTCGACGGCATCGCGCCGCCGGGGTCCGCTCCGGCCCCGTAGGTCCGGCTCTCCGGCCCCGTAGGTCCGGCTCTCCCGCCCGTTAGGTCCGACCCTCCGGCCCCGTAGCGCGCGTTGCGCCCGGCCGGGACCTCGGCGGGGAACGACGGCGACGGCCCGCCCGCTCCCCCGCCCCCGGCCACACCCCATCAGCCGCACTCCTCCACCCGGAACAACGCGCTCTCCGTCCCCGGAAAGGGCGCGCTCTGCGTCCGCTCGAACGCCAGCAGCCGGCGCTTGCGGTCCAGGCCGCCGCCATAACCGGTAAGGCTGCCGTTCGTGCCGACCACGCGATGGCAGGGAACGATGATCCCGACCGGATTCCGGCCGTTCGCCAGCCCCACCGCCCGCGCCGCCGTCGGAGCGCCCAGCTGTTCGGCGAGCCGGCCGTAGCTGACGGTCTCGCCGTACGGGATGGTGCACAGGGCCGCCCAGACGCGTTGCTGGAAGGGCGTGCCGCGGAGCTCCAGGGAGAGGTCGAAGGTGGTGAGTTCGCCGCGGAAGTACGCCTCGAGCTGGGCGATGGTTGCGGCGAAGGGCGGGTCGTCAGGGGCTGCCGGGGTGCCGAAGGTCTCCTGGGGCGGGCGGTGGCGCTGGTCGGTCATGTAGAGGCCGGTGAGGGCGTCACCGAGGGCTACGAGGGTGAGCGGGCCCACCGGAGTGTCGGCCAGGACGGTGTGGGTGAGCGCGGCGGGGTGCCGGGTGGCGCGCCGGCCGACGTGCTCGGTGGCGTGCTGGGTGGTCGCGTGAACGGTCATGGTGGTGGGCTCAGTTCGTCGGGAGATAGTTGATGGGGTGGTCGTCGGTGGCCCAGAGGTACTGGACGGCGTAGGCGCGCCAGGGACTCCAGATGGCGGAGTGGCGGATGAGGGCCGCGGGGGTGGCGGGCAGGCCGAGGCCGGCGGCGGCGCGGCGCAACCCGAGGTCGGTGGGGGTGAAGGCGTCGGGGTCGCCCAACGCGCGCATGGCGACGACCTCGACGGTCCAGGGGCCGATGCCGGGGAGCGCCGCGAGCCGGGCGCGCGCGGCTGCCCGGTCGCTGCCGACGCCAAGTTGGAGCGTGCCGGAGGCGAGGGCCTCGACGACGCCGGTGAGGGTGGCTCGGCGGGTACGCGGCATCGCGAGGGACTCCGGGTCGAGTTCGGCGAGCGCGGCGGCGGACGGGAAGAGGTGGGTGAGGCCGCCACCGGAATCGTCGATCTGCTCGCCGTGGGCGACGACCAGCCGTCCGGCGTGCGTACGGGCCGCCGCGGTGGAGACCTGCTGGCCCAGTACGGCGCGGACCGCGAACTCGTCGGCGTCGACGGTACGCGGCACCCGGCGGCCGGGTGCCTTGTCGACCAGCGGGGCCAGCTGCGGGTCCGCGCGGAGCAGCCCGTCGACGGCCTCCGGGTCCGCGTCGAGGTCGAGCATCCGGCGGCAGCGGGCGATGGCACCCGCGAGATCGCGCAGATCGGTGAGCGCGAGCCGGCAGTCGATGTGGTCGGGGCGGGGTGACAGGGCGACGATGCCGTGCCCGTACGGGAGGCTCAGGGTGCGGCGGTAGGCGCCGTCGCGCCATTCCTCGACGCCGGGGACGGCGGTGGCCGCGAGATGGCCGAAGAGGTTGTCGGGGTTCAGCGGCCGGCGGAAGGGCAGCCGCAGGGAGAGGGTGCCGGGCACGGCGGCAGCGCCGCCCGGACGAGCGCGCCGGCGCAGTTCGGTCGGGGAGAGCGCGAAGACCTCCCGTACCGTCTCGTTGAAGGTACGGATGCTGGCGAACCCGGCGGCGAAGGCCGCATCGGCCATCGGCACCGCGGTGGTCTCCACCAGCAGCCGGGCGGTCTGGGCACGCTGCGCGCGGGCCAGCGCGAGCGGTCCGGCGCCGAGCTCGGCCAGCAGCTGGCGCTCGATCTGGCGGGTGCTGTAGCCGAGGCGGGCGGCGAGTCCGGGGACACCCTCGCGGTCGACGACGCCGTCGGCGATCAGCCGCATCGCCCGCGCGACCAGATCGGCCCGCTCGTCCCACTGCGGCGACCCCGGGGCGGCGTCCGGTCGGCACCGCTTGCAGGCCCGGAATCCGGCCAGCTGCGCGGCGGCCGCGCTCGGGTAGAAGCGCATGTTCTCGGGCTTGGGCGGCACCACGGGGCAGCTGGGGCGGCAGTAGATCCCGGTGGTGAGCACGGCGGTGTAGAACCAGCCGTCGAAGCGGGCGTCCTTGGACTGCACGGCGCGCAGACAGCGCTCGGTGTCGGTGTGCATGACCTCAAGGATTCCGCAGCCGAGGGGCTCTGGCTGGCGGGAATCCGACATCAGCGTCGGGTGGGGAGGGCGGGTGGGGCGGGTGGTGAGGGTTCCCTAGGGGAGGGGCGAACACTTCCCGTAGGGGTTACGAGCGCCCCCTTCGGGGCCACAACGCGGCGGGGCCGGCGGGATATTCCCGGGAATGCGCGCACCCTCGTGCGGCCAGGCTCGCGCGCCCGCCCTCGTGCGACCACTCTCGGGTGCCCGCCCTCGCGCGCCCGCCCCCGTGCGGCCACTCTCATCTGCCCGCCCGCCGGATCACCGCCCCCGTGCACCCCCGCGAACCGGTCCAGCGCCCCGATCACCTCGGCCTGCGTCGCCCCGCTGCCCTTGTGCCCCGCGTCATCGATCAAGATCAGCCGCGCGTCGGGCCAGGCGCCGGCCAGTTGCCAGGCGGTGTCCGGCGGCCCGCCCAAGTCGTGGCGGCCGTGGATGAGCACCCCCGGGATGCCCGTGAGCCGTCCGGCGTCGCGCAGCAGGGCGCCCTCCTCCAGCCGTGCACCGTGCACGAAGTAGTGCGAGCAGATCCGGACCAGCGCCGGCCGGGCCGCGGAGGGCCGGTCGCCGCCCGTCGTGTTGTGCCGCATATCGGTGGCGGGATCGCTCACGTGCGGCGTGCTGCGGCCACACCCGCGCTGGTCGAAGAGGACAACCCGATAGCGGGCGGGGTCGAAGTACCGGCGCGCCCCGGTGGTGCACCCCGAGCCCGGCCCGCCGTGGACGACCAGCGCGGGCTTGCCTCCGGGTTGCCGCAGGCCTCCCAGTAGACGCGATTGCCGTCGCCGACGTCGAGCATGCCGGTCTGGTACGGCTCGATGGGCGGGTAGCGCTCGGGCGTCATCGTCCGGTCGCCTCCTCACCATGGGCGCCGCTGCGCTCACGAGAGGACCACTGTGGCATGAGGGCCACCGTTGTCTCCTCGTTGTCTCCAGGGCCGGGTAGGGCCTGGTCGCCGCAGGGCCTCCCGGCTCGTCAACTCACCGTCACAGAAGGTGAATTGATCCTGCACGAGCCGGGTAGCCCGTCTGTCGCCAACGGCCGTCGGAGCCGCTCCGCGGCAGGGGTCCGGCCAATCGGCGTCTTGCCAGGTCCGGTAACGGGCCAGGGCACAGAGCCGGTGCCGAACGGTCCAGGTAGCCGTACCCCGGGCGGTGGTGAACCGCAGGGGGCGAAGTACAGCCAGCCCTACCGCGGTTGGCCTGCTGCCGTCACTGTGTTGCCGCTTTTTCCCCTCCAGCATGAATACCGCCGGGCCGTGGGCGTCCGGACGGAGAGGGGACGTGACCGACATGGTGCGCAAGAGGCGGCTGGCCCAGGCGATCGGGCTGGTCCTCATCTCCGTTCTGGGTGCGGGCGGTTGGGTCGTGGGGAACGGCGAGGCGGCCGTCACCACCCCGCCGCCGGGCGCCGCCGCCTGGCGAGCGGACCACTCTCTGAGCCGGTCGCTGCCCGATCCGGCGAGCGCCTCCCCCGCCGCCGTCGCCCGTCTCTTCGCCTCACTGACCGACGCCCAGCAGCGGGAATTGGCACAGCGCCATCCCCTCACCGTCGGGAATCTGGACGGGGCTCCGGTTCGGCTGCGCTACCAGGCCAATTTCCTGGCAATAAAGGCGGAGAAAGCGGCAAGGGAGAGGGACGGGCGGAGCGCGGAGGGGTACGCCGGATTCCTCCGGCCCGGCCGGCAGATCCTCGCCTTCGATCCGCGCGGCCGCGGCCAAATCGTCGAGGTGTACGGGGATATGGCGGCGGCGCGGCGTACGGCCGTCGTCGTCCCCGGTTCCGACAGCGACCTCGGGTCATTCGACCGCGCCGGGGACCCGTACGGCACCCCGTCGCGTATGGCGCGAGCGCTGCACACCAAGATGGCCCAGAAGGCCCCCGGCACACCGACCGCGGTGATCGCCTGGTCCGGCTATACGACCCCGGTCGGCCTGGGCCCGGACGCCGCCACCGGCCGCCTCGCCGAGGCCGGGGCGCCCCGGCTGAACCGCCTCCTGGCCGGCCTCGACGCCACCGGTGTCCCCGCGCCCACCGTGCTGTGCCACAGCTACGGCTCGGTCCTGTGCGGCGTGGCCGCGCCGGCCATGGCCCCCGGTACCGCCTCCGACCTGGTCTTCCTCGGCAGCCCCGGGACGCGCGCCGACACCGCGGCCGGGCTGCACACCACCGCCCGCGTCTGGGCCGCCCGGGACGCCACCGACTGGATCGCCGATATCCCGCACACCCGCCTGCTGGGGCTGGGCCACGGCACGGACCCCACCGACCCCGCCTACGGAGCGCGGCGCGTCTCCGCCGACCGGGCCGAGGGCCACACCGGCTACTTCGCCCCCGGCACCGACTCGCTCGACAACTTCGCCGACATCACCCTCGGCGCCTACGCCGCCGTCCGCTGCGCCGCGGATCATCAGGAGTGCCGCCGTGATCTCGTCTGATCCGCTCGCCCCCGTACGCCGGACGATCGCGTCGGTCAACGCGGGTACCCCCGCCGGCCGCGACCGCGCCCTCGACGGTCTGCGCGCCCTCGCCCTCCTCGCCGTACCGACCGGCCACTGGCTGCTCGGCGGCTTCACCCGCGACGCGGAGGGCGCGCTGCACAACGCCAGTCCGCTGACCGCCCTCGGGTTCCTGGCGCCCCTGAGCTGGGTGCTGCAGATGCTCGGCATCTTCTTCCTGGTCGGGGGCCATGCGTCGGCGCTGTCGTACCGGCGCGCCACCGGGCGGGGCGAGTCGACGGCCCGGTGGCTGAGGCGGCGGCTCGCCCGGCTGGGGCGGCCGGTGCTCGGGGTGACCGCTGTGTGGGCGGCGATGCTGCCCCTGCTGTACGGGCTCGGGGTGCCGGCCGCCACGCTGCGGACCGGGGCCACGCTGGTCATCCAGCCGCTGTGGTTCGTCGGTGTCTACGCGGGCGTGACGGCGCTGACCCCGTACTGCGCACGCGCCGCGCGACGGCTGGGTGTGTGGGCCGCGGCGCCGCTTCTCGCGTCCGTCGCCGTCGTCGACTTCCTGCGGTACGGCCCGTACGCCGATGCCATGCCCGCCTGGCTGAGTGTGCTGAACCTCCTCCCCGGCTGGCTGTTCGCCTACCAACTCGGCGTCAGCTGGGGCGAGAAGCGGCTCGGCAAGCGCGCGGCGTGGGTTCTGATGGTGGGCGGCGGCGCCCTGTTCGCCCTGCTCCTGCTCGCCTTCCACTACCCCGCGAGCATGGTCGGCGTGCCCGGCCAGGACCGTACGAACTCCCACCCGCCGTCACTGCTGGTCCTGGCCCTCGCCGCCACCCAGTCGGGCGCCGCGATCCTGCTCCGCGACCGCTTGGCGCGGCTCCTGCGCCGCCCCGCCCTCTGGGCACCCGTCGTCCTCGTCAACCTCTCCGCGATGACCCTCTTCTGCTGGCACCAGACGGCGATGCTCGCCGCCGCCGTTCCGAGTTCCTTCTTCGGTACGGTGCCGGGCCTGACGGCCGTCCCCGACAGCCTCCCCTGGATCGCGGCCCGGCTGGCGTGGCTGCCTGTCTTCGCGGCGGCGCTGATCGCCATCGGGCGTTTCACCCGCCGCTTCGAGGCTCCCTGGACCGGCGTGACCCGGGCCCGCCGGGCCGTCGCCGCGCTGCTCGCCGCCGGGTTCGCGGTGTACACGTTCGCGGGGTGGTGAGACGCGGGAGGGTGCGGCGGAGCGGGCGAGGGTCCAGCCGCGGAGCATCCGGGCCACCGGCAAGGCCGGTTCGAGGAACTGGCGGTGGTCCAGCCGCGGGTCGCGGGCCGTCTCGTAGCGACGGTGGTGGTCTGCGGCCGGGGCCTTCTCGCCGGCGGTGAGTACCGGGACCGCGAACAGCCATACCGGCGTGGGCAGTTCGAGGCCCAGCGGCACCGCGCCGCGGTCCCGGAGCATCGACATCAGCTGGAGGAGGACCGGCACTGCACCGATCGCGCCGAGCAGCGCGGCGGCCACCGCCACCACATTGATCTCGCGGCCGACGGTGGCCCGCAGCTGCCGGGGCGTGGCGCCGACCGCGCGCAGCAGCGCCATGTCGCGGGAGCGCTGATGGACGGCCTGGGCCACGGTGCCGGCGACCACCAGTACGGCGATCATCAGGACGGTGGCGCAGACCGTCGCGAGCAGCATCAGCAGGGCCGTCCGGCTGGGTGCCGACTCCAGGAACTCCGGCTCGCCCCGGCCGTTGCCGGTCAGCACCCGCAGCGCCGTGGGGTCCTCCTTGTAGTGGGCGCCGGCCGAGGCGTCCCGGGCGGGGTGCCTGCCGTCCAAGTGCCTGGCGCAGCCGGGGGTGGAGCTGATGGACGCTCACGCCGGGGTCGGCGAGGACGCCGGTGGTGCCGGTGGTGCCGGTGGTGCCGGTGTGCCCGGCCAGCCGCCGGGCCGTCTCGTCGCCGAAGAAGACGGCGCCCTGGTGGCCGAGCCCGGTGGCGTCGCCCTGCGCCTCGGGGGCGGCGATGCCCGAGACCTTGTACGAGGCGGGGGCGCCCAGTGTCTGGAGCGTGATGCGGTCTCCCACGCGGACCCGGCGCGGGCGGCCAGGTCGCCGTCCAGGACGACCTGCCGGGGGCCGGCCGGGGCGTGTCCGGCGCGCAGCGTGAAGCGGGCGAGCGCGGCGGCGGACCAGGGTGGAGACTGCACCACCATCACGGGTTCCGCGCGCGAACTCGGCGCGCAGATCTCGGTGTTCGCACTGCCGCCGCTGATCCTGATGCCCACCGACCCGGCCGTCCTGGGCGGCTGCCGTGCTGTTCGCCCGCCGAGTGCAACAGCCTGTACGTGCTGTCAGGGGCGGAGTTGGGTGGCGAACGCCTCGTACGCGGCCTCGTCGAAGAGGACGAACCGCACCTCTTCCACTGTCGTCTCCGTGTCGCGCACCGTCTCCACCGCGATACGAGCGGCGTCGCCCATCGGCCAGCCGTAGACGCCGGTGGAGATGGCCGGGAAGGCGACGGTGCGCGCTCCCAGTTCGTCGGCGACCCGCAGCGACTCCCGATGGCAGGAGGCGAGGAGGGCGGAGCGGTCCTCGGTGGCCGACCAGACCGGCCCCACGGTGTGGATCACCCAGCGCGCAGGCAGCCGTCCCGCCGTGGTGGCGACCGCCGCGCCGGTGGCCAGACCGCGGCCGTACCGGGAGGCGCGCAGGTCGCGGCATTCGGCGAGGATGTCCGGGCCGCCGCGGCGGTGGATCGCGCCGTCCACTCCCCCGCCGCCCATGAGGGAGGAGTTGGCGGCGTTGACGACGGCATCCACGGACTGCTCGGTGATGTCGCCCTGGACGAGGGTGAGGGAGGTGCTCATGAGGCCCGAGCGTAGGCAGCGGAGCACGGGACGGCCAGTCAGAAACCGCCCTTCACCACAACCACCAACGGCTCCCGCCCTGGCCCCCGCCGTACGGGATTAGCGGCGCCCCTCGCGCAGTCGGCGCCACACCGCCTTGGCGGCGTAGTGGCCGGACATGCCGTGGACGCCGGGGCCGGGCGGGGCGGACTGGGAGCAGAGGAAGACGGCGGGGTGCGCGGTCTCGTACGGGATGCGGGCCAGCTTGGGGCGGATGAGCAGCCGCAGCCCGGCCGCGGAGCCACTGGCGGTGTCGCCGCCGACGTAGTTGGCGTTACGGGCGGCGATCTGGGGCGGACCGGCGACCGCGCGGGCCAGGACGAGGTCGCGGAAGCCGGGGGCGAAGCGCTCGATCTGCCGCTCGAGGACGTCGGTGGCGTCGCCCTCCCAGCCGTTGGGGACATGGCCGTACGCCCAGAAGGTGTGCTTGCCCTCGGGGGCGCGGCTGTCGTCGATCAGGCTGGGCTGAGCGGTGATCATGAAGGGGACGGAAGGGTCCTGGCCGTTCGCGGCGGCGTTCAGTGCGGCGCCGATCTCGCCGCTGGTGGGGCCGATGTGGACGGTGCCGGCCCGGCGGGCCTCCTTCGCGGTCCAGGGCACCGGCTCCGCCATCGCGTAATCGATCTTGAAGCTGGCCGGGCCGTACTTCACGTCGCGGTAGGCGTTGCCCAGGCCCGCGATCCGGGCGAGCGCGGTCGGTGAGGTGTCGAAGATGTACGCCCGGGCCGGCGGCAGGTCGTCCAGCCGCTTGACCTCGAAGTCGGTGTGCACCGCGCCGCCGTGGGCGCGCAGCAGTCCGGCGAGGGCGTCCACGATGGCCTGGGAGCCGCCGCGCGGCACCGGCCAGCCCACCGCATGCGCGGCGAGCGCGAACATCAGGGCGATGCCGGTGGTCCCGAAGGAGCCCAGCGGCGCGATGGCGTGCGCCGCGAGGCCGGCCATCAGGGCGCGGGCCTTTTCGTCCTGGAAGCGGCGGTTGAAGAGGCTGACCGGCTGCATGGCCGACAGCCCGAAGCGGGCGTAGGTCACCGGGTCCATGGGCAGGCCCAGCCACTGGGTGCGCAGGAAGTCATGGGCCATGGACTCCCATTTGCCGAGGAACGGCGCCATCAGCCTGCGGTACGTGCCGGCGTCGCGCGGCCCGAGGGACATCGCGGTCTGGCCCACGGAGCGGGCCAGCACACCGGCCGTGCCGTCCGGGAACGGATGGGCCAGCGGCAGGTCCGGGTGCAGCCATTCGAGTCCGTACCGCTCCAGGGGCATCGCGGTGAAGGCGGGCGAGCCGACGGCGAGCGGGTGCACCGCCGAGCAGGGGTCGTGGCGGAAGCCGGGGAGGGTCAGCTCCTCCGTGCGGGCTCCGCCGCCGATGGTGTCGCGGGCCTCGAAGACCTCGACGGACATCCCACGGCGAGCCAGTTCGACCGCCGCTGTCAGGCCGTTGGGTCCTGCCCCGATCACGACGGCATCGAGCATCCTCGGCACCTGCGCCACTCCCCTCAAGTCCGACCCTCGTCGGTGAGGATCAGTTGGCGGCTGCCAGCAGTCCGAGGATACGCCGCGCCGTTTCGGCGTCCCGTGCCGCGGTGAACGGCAGCGCATTGCCGCCCGCTATCCGGAACGGCTGCCCGGCGACCGTACCGCTGGCGCCGCCCGCCTCGTGCACCAGCAGCAGGCCGGCGGCGTGGTCCCAGGCGTTTTCCCAGCTGAAGGCCGTGGCGTCGAGGTCGCCGCGGGCTATGTACAGATACTCCAGACCCGCCGAGCCGCAGGGGCGCGGAGCGATGCCGCCGGTGTCCAGGGCGGCAAGCACCCGCTTCTGGTCGTCGTTGGTGAAGTCGAAGTGGGAGGTGGCGACGTCGAGGACGGCGTCGGGGTCCGGGGAGCCGGCGTGCAGCGGTATGCCGTTCAGCTCGGCGCCGGCGCCGCGGCGGGCGATGGCCATCAGGCCGAGCGCGGGGGCGTACGTCCAGGAGGCGAGCACCTCGCCGCGGTGGGCGAGCGCGACGAGCGTGGCGAAACCGGGGTCGCCGTGGACGAACTGGCGGGTGCCGTCGACCGGGTCGACTATCCATACGGGGGCGTCGCCGTGCAGTGCGTCCAGCACGCCGGGGTCGGCGTGCACGGCCTCCTCGCCGACGACGCGGGAGCCGGGCAGCAGGGCCGTGAGCGCGGCGGTGAGGTGCTCCTCGGCGCGCCGGTCGGCGACCGTGACGAGGTCGTGCGGGCCGTTCTTCTCCACGATGTCCTCGGCGGCGAGCTGCCGGAAGCGCGGCATGATCTCGTCGGCAGCGGCCTGGCGGACGGCGGCCTCCACGGCGGCCAGGTCCAGCGCGGCCAGGTCCGGCGCGGCCAGGTCCGGCGCGGGGGCGAGCCGGGGGGCCGGGGTCGTGGTGACGGCTTCGGTGATATTCGTGGTATCTCCCGAATCTTGGGTACGAAGTGCTTCGATCATGCGTCCATGGAACCATGCGGCACTGACACAGCGACTGGACCACAAGTGAACTCCAGGTGCCGCGGAAGGCACGGGACGGGATCAGCGCCCGACGGCGTAGCCCTGCATCCCCCGCGGATTCGCCGCCGACGCCAGCACACCGGTCTCCGGATCCCGTGCCACGGCGCACAGCCGCCCCTCCGACCAGGCATCACCCACCGTGACCAGATGGTCGCGCCGCCGTAGCTCGTCGATCACCGGCGTACCGATCCGGGACTCCACCGTCACGCTCCCCGGCCGCATCCTGCGCGGAAAGAACGAGCCGGGGAAGGAGTCGTGGTGCCAGTTCGGGGCGTCGATGGCGCCCTGGAGATCGAGGCCGCCGCGGACCCTCGCGCGCAGCGCCACGGCGAGGAAGAAGTGCAGCTGCCACTGGTCCTGCTGGTCGCCGCCGGGTGTGCCGAAGGCCATCACCGGGACGCCGTCCCGCAGCGCGAGGGACGGGCTGAGGGTGGTACGGGGGCGGCGTCCGGGGGTGAGGGTGTTGGGCAGGCCCTCCTCCAGCCAGGCCATCTGGAGCCGGGTGCCGAGGGGGAAGCCGAGGGCCGGGACGACCGGGTTGGACTGGAGCCAGCCACCGGAGGGCGTGGCGGAGACCAGGTTGCCCCAGCGGTCGACGACGTCGATATGGCAGGTGTCGCCCCTGGTGGCGCCGTTCCGGTCGACCTCGGGCGCGGCCTGCTGGAGCACCGCGCTCCCCACCGTCGGCTCACCGGCCCCGCCACCGGAGACACCCGTGGCGAAGGGGCCGTCCGCACCGGAGGCGACCGCCGTCGCGTGCTTGCTCAGCCGCGGCGTACGGCCGTCCGGGCGGCCGGGCCGCAGCTCGTACGAGGCGTGCTCGCCGATCAGCGCCCGGCGCGCGGCGTTGTAGTCCGCGCCGAGCAGCGCGCCGAGCGGCACCGCGGCGGCACCCCCGTCCCCCGCATCCCCGTACCAGGCCTCGCGGTCGGCCATGGCGAGCTTGCCGCCCTCGATGAGGAGATGGACGTACTCGGGACTGCCGTGGACGGGCAACTCCGGCGGCAGCAGGGCGAGTTGCTGGAGGAACGCCGGGCCCTGGGACCAGCCGCCCGCCTTGGCGACGGTCCAGCCGTGCCAGTCGTAGGTGACCGGGGCCTCGTATGTGGCGGAGAAGGCGGCCAGGTCGTCACCGGTGAGGGCGCCCGCGTGGCGTTCGCCGGAGGTGTCCATGGCCGGGCGGGCGGCGAAATCGGCGAGCGCCTCCCCGATGAACCCCTCGCGCCACACCCGCCGCGCGGCATCGATCTGCGCCTCCCGGCCCGTCGCGGCGGCCTGCGCCTCCGCGATCAGGCGACGCCAAGTGGCCGCGAGTGGAGGGTTCTTGAGCAGGCGACCGGGAGCGACCGGCCGTCCGCCCGGCAGATAGAGCTCGGCGGAGGAGGTCCACTCCGTCGCGAACAGCTCGCGGACCGTCTCCACGGTCCGGCCGATCCCCCCGACGGCCGGATGGCCGTGTTCCGCGTACCCGATGGCGTAGCGCAGCACCTCGGCAAGGGACTTGGTGCCGTGGTCGCGCAGCAGCAGCATCCAGGCGTCGAAGGCGCCCGGTACGGCGGCGGCGAGCGGCCCGGTGCCGGGCACGAGGTCGAGGCCGAGCGCCGTGTAGTGCGCCACGCTCGCTCCGGCCGGCGCCGGGCCCTGCCCGCACAGCACCTCCACCGGGCCCCCGGCCGGCGCCAGGAGGATCGGCACCTCGCCCGCCGGCCCGTTCAGATGGGGCTCCACCACATGCAGCACAAACCCGGCGGCGACGGCCGCGTCATAGGCGTTCCCGCCCTCCTCCAGGACAGCCATCGCGGACTGCGACGCCAGCCAGTGGGTGGTGGAGGCCATCCCGAAGGTGCCTTGGAGGGTGGGGCGGGTGGTGAACACGGGGCTCCTTGTCCGTTGCGCGACGGGGGCGGTCACCGGGTACGTACCCTTTCGCCATGGCTATGCAGCGCACCAATCTCCCCCGCTCGGCCTCCGGCGTCCCCTGGGACGGGCTGGCGCTGACGGTCGACGGCCCGGCGCGCCCGCCGCTGCGCGTCGAAGTCGCCGACGGGCAGCGGCTGGTGCTGTGGCAAGGAAGCCGGGTCGCGCTGCTGGCGCGGCAGCGGATCACCTATCGCGGAGTGCACTACGCCCGCACCGGGCATTACGCGTCCCCACTGCCCCCTCTACGCGCCGACCTGGCCCGCGCATACCGGGAGGCCTGCCCGGACGACAACGGTTGGTTCGCCCGCTGGGCCCAGCGCTTCGCGAACGAGCTGCGGGACACCCCCAACGGGCCGTTGCACGAGGGAGACTGGCGGCTGACACGCGGCATGCCGCGGCGATGGGACGTGGCCGCGAACTGGGCGCGGCTGCCCGTCCACGACCCGGACGTCGGCCATATCACCTGGGCCGGTTACGGCGATCCCGAGGAGGACTGCCGCGACCTCCTGCCGCTGCGGCCGCTGTCCGCGCCGGATGCGCCGCGGGTGAAGGCGTACCGCCGCCAGTACCGCGAGGGCGTGCTGCCGCCCGTCCTGCTGTGGTGGATCGGCGGTCTCGACTCACTGGTGCTGGTGGACGGGCACGACCGGCTCGCGGCGGCGCTGGCCGAGGGCGGCCGACCCGCCGTCCTCCGCCTGGCCCGCGAGGCGTCGGAGCGTTGGGTCAAGTGGGCCGGCGGGCCCCTCATCGACGACTACGAGAAACGCCTCGCCCCCACGGAGCAGGCCTGCGCCGAGGGGAATGCGCTCGCCCAGATCCTCGCCGGTGCCGCAAGCCGGCAGCTGGGGGCACAGCTCCACGAGCTCGAGGTGGACCCCGATCTCACCCGTTCATGGCCCCTGCCCGGCGGCGCGGACGCCTGGGACGCACTCGCCGCCGAGCACGCCCCCGGCTGGCACCCCGCCCCCGAAAACTGACGAGACGACAGCGCGCCCGCTGCGTACGCTCGCGCCATGACCAGCACCGACCAGAGCGGGGCCCCCGACCGGCCGATCCGCCGTCCCCTCGTCGCGATCCTGAGCGGCGCCGGGATCTCCACCGACTCCGGGATCCCCGACTACCGCGGCCCCAACGGGCTGTGGCGGCGCGACCCGGAGGCCGAGAAGCTGGTCACGTACGACACGTACATGGCCGACCCGGAGATCCGGCGGCGGTCGTGGCAGATGCGGCTGACGCACCCGGCGTTCCGGGCCCGGCCGAATGCCGCGCACGAGGCGGTGGCGCGGCTGGAGCGGTCCGGGACGCCGGTCCGGGTGATCACCCAGAACGTGGACGGACTGCATCAGCTCGCCGGGCTGCCCGCACGCAAGGTCCTGGAGCTGCACGGCAGCGTGCGCGCCGTCACCTGCACCCGCTGCCACGCCCGGTCCTCGATGGAGGAGGCGCTGGAGCGGGTGAGCGCCGGGGATCCGGACCCCGCGTGTCTCGTGTGCGGCGGCATCCTGAAGTCGGCGACGGTGATGTTCGGCGAGCGGCTGGATCCGCAGGTGCTGGGTACGGCGCTGGGCGTGGCGAAGGCGGCGGAGATCTTTCTCGCGGTGGGCACGACGCTTCAGGTGCACCCGGCCGCGTCCCTCGCCGGGGTGGCCGCCGAGCACGGCGCCCGCCTGATCATCATCAACGCCGAGCCGACACCGTACGACGAACTCGCCGCCGAGGTGATCCGCGAGCCGATCGGCAGCGCGCTGCCCCGGTTGCTGGACTCCCTGAGCGAGAATCCGACCGGGAACCCGCCCGGGAACCCGAGCTGAGCCCGTACAGGCCCTCCCCCGCCGGAATCATCCCGCCCGCGCAACCGTTGATCCCACAGCCGGCCGGAACGAGGGCCGTAACAGGGAGAAGGAGAGCGCACCGTGCCGGACAGGCCCCAGGACATCCCCCGCCGCCGGCCCCAGGGCAGGCACCACGGTGAGTACAAGGTGCCGGGCGGCAAGCTGGTGGTGGTCGATTTCGATGTGGTGGGCGGGCCGCTGCGCGGGGTGCGGGTGGCCGGGGACTTTGTTCTGGAGCCGGACGAGGCACTGGATGCCATCAACGGGGCGCTGGAGGGCGCGCCGGCGGAGGCCGATGCGCGGGGGCTCGCCGCGCGGATCGATGCGGCGTTGCCCGCCGGGGCGGTGCTGTTCGGGTTCAGCAGTGAGGCAGTGGGCATCGCGGTCCGGCGGGCCGTCGCCGGTGCCGCCGAGTGGACGGACTTCGACTGGCAGATCATCCATGAGGGGCCGCAACCGCCCGCGCTGCACATGGCGTTGGACGAGGTGCTGACGGCCGAGGTCGCGGCGGGCCGCCGGCCGCCGACGCTGCGGGTGTGGGAGTGGGACCGGCCCGCGGTGATCATCGGCAGTTTCCAGTCGCTGCGCAACGAAGTGGATCCGCAGGGCGCCGAGCGGCACGGCGTGACGGTCGTACGGCGGATCAGCGGCGGCGGCGCCATGTTCGTCGCAACGCGAAGGCACTACGCCCTCGCTTCCTAGCCGTCATACGACGCCTAGGCGCACAAAGTGCGGCAATCCAGACAAGGGTCGGCCGGAAAAACGACCTACTCTGCGCGATTGTGAGCACCACCGTGACAACCGCACCACTCCGACTGCGCCCCTTGGAGGAGCAGCCCGCCTCCGCCGGGCGCCGCAAGCGCGGCTTGATCTATGTCCGGGTCTCGAAGGCCCGTGAGGACATGATCAGCCCCGAACTCCAGGTCGGCCATGCCCTCTCTCTCGCCAGGGCGGAGAACATCGACGTCATCGCCGAACCCATCATGGACCTCGGCGAGTCGGGCCGCCAGTTCGAAGAGCGTCGGATCGAAGCGATCAAGCAGATGGCGCGCGACAAGCAGTTCGACGTGCTCATCCTCTGGATCTGGTCCCGCTTCGGGCGCAACCTCCGAGAGTCCCTCCAGCACCTCGATACGCTCATGGACTACGGCGTCGAAGTCCGGGCTGCCAAGGAGGACTTCGACGGCAAGACGACCATCGGCCGCTTCGCCATCGCCCAGATGCTCAACATCGCCGAACTGGAGTCCAACCAGAAGGCCGACTCCTGGCGCGACGCCTTCGAGCGCCGGCGGAACAAGGGCCTCCCCCACTCCAACCGCGGCCGGTTCGGGTACTACCGCTGCGAGACCTGCCCCAAGTGGGAGTTTGGCAAGAAGCTGGAAACGTGCCCGAAGTGCCGCAACGGGATACTGAAGGTCGACCCGGTGACCGGCCCCGTGTTGGCCCAGCTCTAGCGCGACTACGCCGCCGGCATCTCGGTCCGCAAGCTGGTGGTTGACCTCAACCGGCGGGGCATCAGGACCTTCACCGGCAAGCCCTTCACCTCCGGCGACCTCCACGCCGTCCTCGACAGCGGGTTCGGCCTCGGCTATGTCCGCTACCTCATACCCGAGCTGTCCCACCAGGTCGTCACGAACGACGACGGCAGCACAAGGAGGAAGCGGGCGAACCGGCAGCGCGACGTCACGGCGTTCCTGTACTACGGCGGCGCCCACGACGCGGTCATCGGCGACCCGTCCGAGTGCGAGCGCATCTGGGATGCCTATACCAAGCGCCGCATGGCCCAGAGCGGCCGGAGTTTTTTCTCGAACCGACCGCGCTACTCACTCTCCCGGCACCTCCGCTGCTCGGGCTGCGGCGGCCGGATGCAGACCGCCCTGCGCAACAAGAAGTACCGACGCCCACCGTTCGACGGTCTCCCCAACCCTCTCGACGTGACGTTTCGCTGTGCCAACCACATCGACTCGAAGTCCTGCCCCGCCAACGGCACTTACATATCGCTTGCTGTCGCGGAAAAGTGGTTCCTCGAGTGGCTCGACCGCGAGGCGCAGATGAGCGAGCGTGAGACTGAGGCGCTCGCGGCAAGGATGGCCGCACTCAGGACACGGAGCGACGGCGACCAAGCCCTCCTGGGCCGCCTTGAGAACATCCAGGGCCAGCTGGAAGGCCTCCGCACCAAGGACGACAAGCTGACCGACGCCGTCCTCGCGGAGCTGGTGTCCGAGGACTCGGCCCGCCGTAAACGGACCGAGCTGGAAACCCAGAGGCAAGCCCTGATCCGGGAACAGACCGAACTGCGCACCAAATTGAAGGAGGTACCAGTGCAGCAGCCCCGTCCGTCCCGGATGGACCTCCTCACTGCCCGCAAGATCTACCTGGCCGCAGGCCAGGCCAACCGGCGCGAGCTCGTGTCGAAGCTCGTCCGCGAGATCCGCGTGAACAAGGGCGGGGGCGGCCCAGGAAAACTCCGCGTCTACCCACTCTGGGAAGCACCGCCGCCGTGGGTCCCTCGGGAGCCGTCATCCGACTCGTGACTGTCAGTAGCGAATCCGTACCGGACAGCCAGGACGACCGCCAGGTCCCAGAAGTCCTTGAGGCACTCTTCCTTGCTCAGGATGTCTGCCCTCATCACGATCTCGCTCCCTGTGGGAGTTGCCTGACCCTCCTGCTTGGAGGGGCGGCAGACCAGCCGCCCCACCAAGATGGGAGATTCTCCCGGTTTGCCCCGGCCGGATTCTGGTGCTAGGGCCTGTGTGATGTCGTGATCAATCGGCTACTTGCAGGAGATCTCCGAGCCAGATCATCGAGGCGCGGAGTTCGAGGCCGGCGAGGTAGCTCTCGGGCGTCTTGTCGAAGCGTGTGGCGATGCCG
>NZ_JBEZJZ010000129.1:0-22404 GCF_040651455.1 Streptomyces sp. NPDC048483 | reverse complement strand
CCCGTACCTGCCGCCTGAGCCGCACGCCCGGGCGCCACCGCGATTCCTCCTTCACCCGCCCGCCTGTCCTTCCTCGACGAGCAAGTGGCGCGGCCGCACCCCACCCGTCAGCAGTCAGTGACGGACAAAGCCCGCTGTCAGCTGAACTTGATGGAGCTCGTCGCGTCGCTCATGTTGGAGTGGTCGCCGAAGTGCGGCTCCTTCTCACCCGGTGCCAGGGGGAAGCTGGCGCCCACGTAGTTCTTGTGCTGGTAGAACGTGACCGTGCGGTTGCCCTTGTTCTTGGCGGAGCTGATGGTGTCGTTCCAGCCGTACTTCGACAGCTTCGGGATGTTCTTGGTGAAGGTCGTGCTCCTGTTCTTGTACTTGGCGTCCTGGAAGACCACGACCTTCCGCTTCGCGGCAGCTGCCTGGTCGGCGGCGACAGGGGCGTGACCGTCGGCGAAGGCCGGCAGCGCGACTCCGAGTGAGAGGGCAGCTGCGGCGGCGCCTGCAGCCACGATATTGCGTATGCGCATGATGCATCCTTTGACTAGTTGTCATGTGATATGCGCCGGTCCGTCCATGCCCCGGAGTCGGGGCGAGTGAGGCCCGGCGAGATCAAGTTCAACCGCCGCGGAGTTGTTTGACAGCCCATCTGAGCTGCACTAATCAATTCTCCTCGGCCGCGTCAGAGAGAACTCGTCGCCATACGGGCGACCTTGTGGGTGGTATCGGAACTTCCGTGGGCGTGGCCAGTTGGAACACACGCCGGCGGCCGGGAAGCGGTGACCGCGCTCGCCTCTGCGGCCTCCGTCGCTGTCTCTTTCTCTGCCCCCACCCCTGAGCGTCCCGTCACTCTGTACGGCGCATCAGGTCGGGGGTCCACCAGTGCGGACGGATCGACGCTGATGTCCCACCCAGCCGCACGGACACGCTGTAGGCGACACGGCCGTTCTCGTAGTCGTACCGGCCGAGCACGGGCACCTCTGCCACTGGCCGGCGACATGCATCTCGAGGGCGGGAGCCTTCTTCCACGCGCGGACGCGAGGCTTGGGCCCGTGTTCGGGACGCTACGGCGGAGCCTCATAGGGATCGGGCAATTCCTGCGCGACGCGCTGACCGCCCGCGCCCACAGGGCCGGTACCTGAGACAGCCGGACGTGCCCACCGGAAAGGAGGTGCTGCCTCGTGGTGACCATGCGAGAACTGGCCACCGACGACGCCCAGGCCCTTACCCGCATCCAGAGCGGCGTCTCCGTCCGGCACACCCCGGCCCAGAACTCACCCTCGCCCAGGCACAGCAGAAGATCCGCACGGCCCTCGCCAGAGCCGCCGAGACACCGCGCGCACAGTGGAGCTGGGGCATCGTCACCACCGACGAGATGATCGGCCTGATCGCCCTGCGGCGACAAACCCTGTCCATGGGCACCCTCAGCTACATCCTCCAGGACACCCGAGGGCAACGGCTACACCACCGAAGCGGTCAAGCACGTCGTCTCCTTCGCCTCCACCACCCTCGGCCTGGGACGCCTGGAGGCCAAGCACCACCCCGACGATCCGGCCTCCGGCCGTGTCCTGACCAAGACCGGCTTCACCCCACCGGTACCGCCCACCGGCATGCCGACGACCGAACTGCCGTGGCGTACCGGCCCCCAAGACGGTCGGCCCCTGCAACTCCACTGAATGCGCCACCGACCTGACCGGCATTCAGGTTCAGCTCTCAGCCGGCAGACGGCGTGCCGGCTTCCGTCCAGGTGCCGGCCCGTGGGCCCGCGCCTGCCTCGTGCACGGCCAACTGCTGGAGATGGCCCGTAGCGGTTTGGGCTTCCCGCGATGTCAATAACGGTAGGAGCGTCTTTTCGGCGTCGCGTCCCCCGTCCATCAGAGCAAGTAGCCGCTCGCCCATGGTGCTTGATGGCTTGCCTTGGTCAGCAGGTGGAGCGGTAGGGGACCGCTGGCAGGTAGGACTGCCATTCGGTCCGGGTGAGGCCGCCATGGGCGCGTTTGCACAGGGTGCGAGCGGCGCGGTCTGGTGCAGTGGTGTAGCTCTGCACGGTTGTGTGCTGCCCGACTGTGCGCAGGGTGTTTCCGTCGGGGGTGAAGGCCACCGCGAGGAGTGGGTCGTCCGGGGCCGTCGGCAGAGCATTGCCGAGGGGTTGGTTGGAGTTGGTGTCCCACAGGCTCAGGATGCCTTTCTCGGTGGCTACGGCCAGGGTGCTGCCGTCTGGAGAGAAGGCGAGGCCGTTGACTTGTTCGTGGCCGTCCGTGCCTTCCGTGCCGGGCAGTAGTTGCCCTAGTCGGCGTTGGCCCAGTCCGTCCCAGAGGTCGACTCTGCCCGCGCTGTCACCAGCGGCAAGAAAGCGGCCGTCGGGGCTGAAGGCGACTGCCACGGTCTCCGCGCTGGTGAGGGATCTGCGGACGACGCGGCCCGTGCGGATGTCGACGAGCCGCCCGACGACGTATTCACCTCCGACGGCAACAACGTTGCCGTCGGGATGCGCTGCCAGCAGGTCCCCCTCCACTTCATGAAGGGAGCGGATGGGACCGTTGCCGATACGCCATCTCCCAATCTTCTCCACGGACGACAGCCGGCGGGTGGAGCTTCCGGCGCCGTCTCTGCCACCGTCGTCTTCCGAGAACAGAAGAGAATCACCATGCGGTGAGAAGAGCGCTCGAAAACCGTTCCCCTTATACCCTCGAAATTTTTCCGGTAAGTTGATGTGCCTTCTGGTGGAAGAGTCCCATAGATGAAGATGCACCCCTCGGGCCCCGGAGGGTGAGCCGTAGGCAAACTGGCGCCCGTCCGGCCGGAAGGAGAGATAGGGTCTATCGTTGCATCTCTCAAGGTCGATTTCCTCCATTGGGGCGCACGGTACGCTCATTGACATGTGTATCTTCTTCGTGCTCAGAGCGTTCCGCAGCTGATATACAATCCGCTCTTTTTCGATGCGGGAAGTGGCCAACTGGCTCGCATCAGGGCTGAATTGCGCAATTTCGAGCTCCGCCTTACCCCGCGTCCGAGCGGTCAGGTGTTCGAGGGAGAGGGTCCGAACCGCGCCCCCGCCCACGTACCGCAGTACGCGCTGCGCCGTGTCCAACCGGAGCTGTGACACCTCCTCGTTGAACGTGGCGTAGCGCAGGGCCGGGTATTGGGGATGGCTGGTGCGCCAGACAAGGATCTCGCCGTCATCCCGGCCCGCGAGCAGGCTCCCGTCGCTGCTCACCTCGATCTCCGTGAGTCCGGAATGCTTGACCTGCCACAGCTTGCGGCCCGAGCGAAGGTCCCTCGCCTCTGCCCCCTTGCCGTCCTCTGAGCGCAACAGAATTTTGCCGTCATCGGTGAACTGTTGTGACGTGGAATCATCGCACCGCTCCTGCCGCCAGGGCGGAGGCTCCCTGCGACCTCGCTCTACGTCCCACACTATCGACGGGAAGTAATTCGAACATGCTGCTATGTGCCCGCCGTCGGGGCTCACGGCGACGTCTACTTCGCCCATTTCCGTATTTTTGGAGGAGTCCGGCAGGGTGCGTCGAAACAGCAAGCGACCGTGCTGCCAGTCCCACAGTTCGACGGCATCTGTGTCCCAAGACAGCAGGGCATTTCCGTCTCCGGTCAACTCGCTGAAGCTTAGGCTGTGAGGGAGATACTTTTTCGTTGTGCCGTCGGCCGTCCTGTATACCATCACCCCATAATCATTCTGCTCCATGACGGCTGTCCCGCCATCTCTCGTGGCTGACAGCAAAAGATGGGGTTCGAGCTCCGACGTGCTGGCTTTGTGCGGTGGGAGTTCGCGGTGTGTGCGTACGTCCCAGCGTCGGATCCGGTTCTTGCCGGGGTAGACAAGCGTGCGCCCATCCGTGGTCAGAAAGGGGTCCGACACGTTATCGCCCGCCGGCAGGGACAGCGCATCGAGTTCCCGCCGGGACAGGGCGCCCAAGATCGCTCCGCGAGTCTCGGGCGTCTGTGCCAGATGCCAGGCGGCGACGCTCAGGCGCATGGCGCGTACCGGGTCGGTGGTGCGAAGGCCGGTGGCGAGGGAGGCGATACGGCGGGCTTCGGCCTGCGCCTGTTGGTGATCGGTGCTTCGTTTTTGCTGCCATGCGAGAGTGCCTGCCAACAGGAGCAGTACACACAACATGGCAAGTGCCACGAGGACGCGTCGGGAGCGGCGTGCCACGCGTGCTGTCTGCTCGCGCTCCGCCGCTTGGGCTGCCAGGCCTGCGTCGAGAAAGGCAGCCTCCAGCGAGTTCAGTGCGCTGCGCTCGCCCTCGGCGAAGGCCTCTTCCACTCGGTCCAGACGGCTGCCGCGGTAGAGGGATCCCTCGTCGCGGGAGAGTTCTTGCCAGGTCGTGGCGTCGTGGGTCAGCTGCCGGTGCAACCTGATGTGTTCGCGTTCTTCGCTGATCCAGTGGCGAAGTCGGGGCCAGGCGTTGATCACTGCTTCATGAGCGAGGCAGACATTGCCGTCATCGAGAGTGAGCAGCCGGGCACGGGCCAGGTGGTCGACAACAGCAGCGGTGTCGGCGCTGCCGGGGATGGATTCGAACTCGGTGCGCGGGGCGGGGCGGTGTGTGTCCTCGGTGCCGTTTCCCGGCGCGATGAGGCGAAGCAGGATGCGGCGGGCGAGGGAGGCTTGTGCGGGGGTGAGGCGGCCGTAGGTGTCCTCGGCGGTACGGGTGATGGAGCCGTGTAGGCCGCCGGCTGATTCGTAAGCCTGAACTGTGAGCATCCGACCCCGACGTCGACGCCAGGTTTCCATCAGGGCGTGGGACATCAGCGGAAGAGCCCCCGGATTGTCCACGACCTCCTCGACGACGCGGGCCGTGAGGTCCTTTTCCACGATCAGCCCGTGAGCCGCGGCGGGCCCGACGACGGCTTCCCGGTACTGCTCCCGGTCCATCGGCCCCACCAGCAACGTAGCGTCCTTCAGCGCTGCGGCCAGAGCACTGTGGTCGGCGCAGCGGCCGAAGAAGTCGGCGCGTACAGCCAGGACCACCCGCAGCCGGGAGCCGTCGTCGCGCGCGGCGAGCAGCAGCCGGAGGAACTCGTCCCGTTCCTTCGCGTCCGCGCACAGGGTGAAGAGTTCCTCGAACTGGTCCACCAGAACCCAGGTGTCACCTGGCCCCGGGCCCGGCACCAGGCGCTGGCCGTTTGCCAGCGGGTGGGCGCCGGGAGTGAGGATGCGCACGGCGGCCGGCGGCTCGCCCGCCGCGTCGTTGATCCGTCGGAGGCGGGGGACGAGCCCAGCCCGTAGCAGCGAGGACTTGCCGCTGCCCGAGGCCCCCACCAGAGCACTGACGCGATGGCGACGGGCCGTCTCCTCCACCTGGCCGGCCAACTCCCCGCGACCGAAGAACAGCTCCGCGTCATTTGGCTCGAACCGTGCCAGCCCGCGGTAAGGCGGATCAGCATCCTCGTCCTCATGGAGAGGCAGCTGCGCCAGTTCCCCCTCTGCCTCCTCCCACAGCTGCTGCCAGTACCCCGTATCCCCGCTGCACACCTCCACATAGGCCAGCAGCACCGGCAGCGTCGGCAGACGCGCACCCGCCGCAGCCTGCGACAGCGTCGCCGCCGAATATCCCGCGCGGCGTGCCATGTCCCGGTACGCGGGCGCACCGGCCTCGTCACGGAGTTTGCGTAATTCGTAGGCGAAACGCTGTACCGGCCCTGCCTGCGGGTCGACCGGATTCTGCGGACGTCCCATGAGTCCTCCCCGTTGTGGATCACCGCCACCCTAATAAGAACCTGGCCAGCCAACTCGACGAGAGGAGTGATTTCCGCGCTAGCCCGGGGACTGTAAGACGTTCGGTGTAACTCCCGATCAAGGAAGATGCACCGATGACCAGCGAGAACGTGACCGAGCCCGAGATGGCCGAGTCGGCTGAGCCGAAGCCGTCGAAGTCCGTGGACGACCAGCTGATTGACGAGCTGGTGGGTCGGGCCCAAGCGGAAGGTCTCCAGCTGACCGGTGAAGGCGGTCTGCTCCAGCAGCTCACCAAGCGGCTGTTGGAGTCCGCCCTGGAGGGCGAGATCACCGATCATCTTGGCTATGACAAGCACGATCCGGCCGGGAAGAACGGCGGCGACAGTCGCAACGGCACCCGCGCCAAGACCGTGCTCACCGATGTCGGCCCGGTGGAGATAGCTGTGCCCCGCGACCGTGCGGGCAGCTTCGAGCCGAAGATCGTCAGGAAGCGGCAGAAGCGACTGTCCGGCGTCGACGAGATGGTCATCTCCCTTGCCGCGAAGGGGCTGACGACCGGCGAGGTCCAGGCCCACCTGGCCGAGGTCTGTGGCGCAGAGGTGTCGCGCCAGAGCATCTCCACGATCACCGACAAGGTCCTCGACGGCATGGCCGAGTGGCAGAGCCGGCCCTTGGGCGCTGCCTATCCGGTGATCTTCATCGACGCGATCCACGTGAAGATCCGCGACGGCGCGGTCGCCAACGGCCCGTCTACGTGGCCCTGGCGGTAACAGCCGAAGGCCGGCGGGAGATCCTCGGCCTGTGGGCCGGCGACGGCGGCGAGGGCGCCAAACACTGGATGCACATCCTCACCGAGATCAAGAACCGCGGTGTGCACGACGTCCTCATGCTCGTCTGCGACGGGCTCAAGTCACTGCCCGCCGACACGCCAAGCCGGCGCCGCCCTCGATGCCGGCTCGGCGTGCCGCCCGGATGTCCCCGAAGCAGGCCGTGCGCGTCCTCTTGCACGACCCCGTCGCCGGCGTCCCGCGCTGCACCGCGCCCCGCGCACCCACCGCCGCGGTGGCGCCTTCCCCGGCGGACCGGTCCCGGCCGCCGCCTGCGCCTCGAACGGCGCCGCGCCCTGCCTGGGGTCACCGGCCGGCCCGACGGTCTGGTCCTCCGGCCGCTCCAGCCCGCCTGCGGCCCGGGCCCCGTGGGGGAGTTGCGCCAGGCATTGGTCAACGCCGGGCAGGTGGACGCTGCCCGGGTCTGAGAGCCGCCCGCACCCGCCCGCCATGTTTCCGCCGGCCACCGCGGCCGGGGCCGGGCCGCGGTGGCCAGGGCCCGCGCGCCTCGTGCGTTGCCGAACACCGCACTCCCGACCGTCGCGTGCTGGCCGGCGCACCACATGGGCAACCGAAGGGCACTGCCCCGGCCGCCTTCGCATCACAGACGCTGGGCCGCTCGGTTGCTTCGATGTCGCCAGATGCGTGCCGGGTACGGGCGAGCTGGCGGGCTCACTGGCCGGTGAACGGCATGTTCCTCGACTGCCCGGGTACGTGCGGCGCAGCCACGACGTGTTGCTCGCCCGGACGGTGAGGGCTGCGGTCGAGGGACGCGGCGGGCATGGCGGTGCTGATCGGATCGTTCTCCACTGGCAAGACCAAGGCATGTTGGGAGGCCGTCCAGCCGCTCGCCGAGCACGGGTGGCGGTTGCGGCATCTTTTCGATCCCACCCGGGCCGAGGCAGCTCTCGCCGATCTCCGTCGGGTGGGACCGCGCACGGTGGTGTGGCTCAACGAAGCCCAGCACTATCCCGGCCACCAGTTGGGGCACCACCGCCCCGACGACGCCGTACAAGCCCTACCAGCTTGCGGAACTGCCGCTCGCTCAGCCCGAGAACAGCCCGGCTCCACCGCCGTCACCACAGCACCCACACCAAGACCATCACATGTCTGCCAGCCCACCGCCGATGGGCAGTGGTGGCTGAGATACGTGGGTACCGTGCCGGCTGATCAAAATCCCTTGAGTAAAACTAGAAACAACAGACTCGTGTTTCGCATCATCACGGCAGTTCAGATGGCGAGAATTATTCACTTCAACGAGGGGCATCTCGGGGATGCGGAAAAAGTTCCGCCTGCTGTATGAGTCGCGGGAACTCTGTGGCTATGCGACTTCATCTGCTGCGGTGGGCCAGCGTTTCCCATACGCCCTGGGCCTGCTTCAGCAACGGATCAACAGCCATCAACCGATCCTGCCACTACGAGATCACAGACGCCGAGGGATTCCGTTGGCCGCCACGGTGACAAGATGCCTCAGGTGGTCCCAACGCAAGCCATTCCCCGGGGCCACTTCA
Source organism: Streptomyces sp. NPDC048483 (assembly GCF_040651455.1). Lineage (NCBI taxonomy): Bacteria > Bacillati > Actinomycetota > Actinomycetes > Kitasatosporales > Streptomycetaceae > Streptomyces > Streptomyces sp. NPDC048483. The sequence continues at coordinate 14,380 of NZ_JBEZJZ010000129.1, read as the reverse complement.
GGACGTCCGCAAGCCTCGAAGTCCCCACCAACCGGGGCCGCTGGAAGGCGTCTTGCCGGGGCCGCTGAACAACGTCACAGCCAGTGATGCCGCCGCCGCAAAAAGCCCCTGACGTACTCGTGCGGAAGGCCGAAGAAGGCGGCGAGGTACTTTGCCCCTCTCGTGCGCCACTGTGACGCCACGGACTTCACAAGGGTGTTCAGCCAAGCACATCGTGACGTGCGCTCACGTCGTGAACGTAGTGCTTGGCCGCGACAAGGCGTCACGGGAACGGCCTCGTGGTGATCGCCCGACGCGCGCCTGGAATTCGATCCACACGAATGCCGGACCGGACCCTCTCGACCTCGGAGTGGAAACCGCAGGACGCGAACCTGGGGAAGTCGCGAGGGGCCCGTGCGTGTGGGGAGACCGATCGAGTGGTGCGTCACTGCCCTGCGTCGGGGTGCTGCTGCGCGGCACTCAGGAAGGCGGCCCGTGACTCTTCAAAGAATCGGAGACAGTCGTCTCGTTGATGCAACATCTCGCCCCGTCCCCCATGGGCGGCGTCGTGCAGAAGGGTTCGAGCCTGGCCGCTGGTTATGGATGGGCACGCGGCAAGGGCTTCTGTTGCTGCGGCATAGGCGCTCTCAATCCGTTCGTGGGCAATGTCGGGCTCAGTGGCGGGATCGAAGGAGGCCCAGGGGCTGGGCCCTGTGGGGGCACGAAGCTCGCGCATCAAATTGCCCAGGTGGGACAGCGCGGCCTGCGCATCGTGTACGGGTGCGGCGGTGTCATCAGCGAAGTTCGTACGTTCGTCGTCGACTGCCGCGTGAAAGGCGTTCCATGCGCGGGAAGCGGGCAGGTCGCCTTCGACCAGTTCCAGGTAGTCGTTGCATGTCCGCCGCAGTGTCTTGGCCGCCGTTACCACTGGTGGTGGGCCTTCCAGTTCCAGCACGACCAGGGAGGTTTTGACCACGCGGCGGGCGGCCGCGAAATCCTCGCCGGCCCCTGAGGGCGCGGAGTGCCCGGCGTTGACGGCGTCTTCAATGGTGAGGAGGAACGCCGACCAGGCGTCCCTCCGGATGCCACGTCGCCATTGTGCGTGTGCTGCGGTCGATTGCGCGGAAGTCTGGTCAACTGCCGCCTGGTAGGTCGCCTGGGCCTGTGCGAGCCCAGCTTGGCTGGTTGCGTCCGCACTGCGTAGGGCGGCCCGCATCTGCCATCTGCCCACAAGGACAGTGGCCGGTATTCCTACCGCCGCGACCAGTGCGGCTGCGAGTGCGCCGAATCCTGCAAGGTCCATAGCCGTCGATGTTGCCTCACGACCGGTGGTGCCTCAGCGACCTCGGCGGTCCGCAGGAATGTCTACACCGCTGGGTCGGCGACGTTCCGGCCGGCCATGAGGAGCGGCGCAGGTGAGACCACCTTGCGGCCACCGTCGTGCGGGGCAAGGCATCCCCGAGTGCGGCTGACGGGGCGTGAGCCTCCTCTCCGCTACCCCGCCGTTGAGTCGGCACTGGCTGTTTGATCAAAGGATCATCCTGTCAATCACGTGTTCCCTAGGCTGGTCGGCAGCAGAAGGCTGGGCGCAACCGGGAGGAGACCCGTGTGTCCTGCTGTGTCTGGTCGACGACAGGGGTGGGGTCATGAGGCTTATCGCGGTGCCGTTGAACGAGGACGACAAGGAGCCAACAGTCTTCGAATCCGACATCGAGCTGACGGATTCGGATCTTGAGCTGGCCGCGGGGAGCGCAGGCGTCGTGGCGAGGGCTCGTGTGTCTTTGGACGACGCCATGGCTCAGGTCCGTCCCACGCTTGCTCGGGTGGTCGAGACGGTACGGGAGCTGGGACCCGATGAAGCCGAGATCGAGTTCGGCCTCAAGATCGGTGGCGACACGACAGTGATCATCGCGAAGGGCACTGCGGAAGTGAACTTCGCCATCCGGCTCAAATGGCAGGCTGCGGACCCCAGCTGACGCAGTGGGAGTTCAGCGCGAAGGCTTCATCGTCAAGATCCGTAGAGCGGCGAGTGGGGCACCAGCCGGCATCGGCTATGTCGTGGGCGACAAGCACATCGTGACGTGCGCTCACGTCGTGAACGTAGCGCTTGGCCTCGACAAGGCGTCACGGGAACGGCCTCGCGGTGATGCACGTGTCCAGGTCGAGTTCGTACTCCTGGGCGACGCCGAGGGAGCACCCCTGCGGAACTGCCGCATCGGCGCCTGGGATCCTCCTCCCAGCCAAGGCGAGCATGGGCGCGATACAGCCGGGCTGGTGATCGTTGGGGGCGATCCCCTTCCCGCTGGTGCGGGTGCGGCACGCCTCTTGGCGATGCCTTCCAATCCCAACGACGCCGACGTCTTTGGCTACCCCGGAAGTCCAGCGCGACCGGCGACCGGGGCCTGGAGCAGCTGTCTGCTCCGAGGGATCGTTGGCGGGGGGATGGTCCAGCTGGATCGGGAATCCCGGTCGGCATTACGTCTCCAGCCCGGATACAGCGGCGCTCCTGTCGTGATCCGGGACCAGTGGGGGGATGCCGTGGTTGCGATGCTCGCCGTCGCCAGCCGCGTCGAATCCGCTGATGACGCCTACGCGGTGCCGGCAGACGACGTTGCCGCAGCCTGGCCGGACGTTCTGGGCCGCAGCATGCTCCCGCCCTGCCCCTACCGCGGTCTGCACGCCTTCACGCCAGAGGATGCTCAGGCCGGTTTCTTCGTCGGCCGGGAGAGCGAGGTGGCCCGTCTGCGGGACATGGTCAAGACGCAGCCGCTCGCTGTGGTGACGGGCCCTTCCGGGGTGGGGAAGTCCTCTCTCGTTGCAGCTGGTCTGAAGCCGATGCTGCAGGCAGAGGGGTGGGAGGTTTCAACCTTCCGGCCTGGCAGTTCGCCTTTCCACGCCCTAGCTCGTGCCCTGCTGGAATTCGAAGACGCTGGGAGCGGCCACCGGGTAGAGGCCCTTGAACACAGAGCGGAGAGCCTGCGCAGAGAGGGATTTTGGACTGTCGCCGCGAACGTGGCTCTTGCGACGGGGAAGCGGCTCCTCGTCGTCGCCGACCAGTTCGAGGAGATCCTGAGCTCTGCGCGCGGCGAGGAAGAGGCACCGTTGCGGTTCTTGCAGCAGTTCCTGCCCACTCAGCAGCCCGGCCCAGGTCTCAGTCCGGATGTACGCCTGGTGTGCACCCTGCGGTCGGACTTCCTGCCGGCCCTGCTGGATCTTCCGCAATTCGGAGCGCGGTTGCAGGACCGCCAACTCAATGTCTCGCCCCTCGACAAGTCAGCGATGACCAGAGTGATCGTCGAACCCGCTCTGCTGGCGGGAGTCACCTTCGCCGAGGGGCTTCCCGAGATGATCGCCGCCGATGCCAGCAAGGGGCCTGGTGGTTTGCCGCTGCTGGAGTTCGCTTTGACCGAACTGTGGCCCCAGCAGCAGCGGCGTCACATCAGCTACGACGGCTATCACCGGCTGGGGGGTGTGACCGGAGCTCTCAACCGGCATGCCGAACAGGTCTTCACGTCTTTGGCAGAGCAGTATCAGGAGGGCCGGATCCGCCGGGTGCTGCTGTCGATGGTGCGGGCGCGCAGTGGCGCTGCCGATGCAGTTCGAGCGCCTGCCCATCGAGGGCATCTGCGGGACGACTGGCGTGTCGCTCAAAGGATGGCCGATCCGCAGAACCGGCTCGTTGTGCTGGGATCCCACGGTCCCGGCACCGCTGAGATTGCCCATGAGGCACTCATTCGCGAGTGGCGCCGGCTGTCCGGCTGGGTGGACGCAGATGCGGACTTCCAACGGTGGCTGGCACTGATGGAGGAGAGGGCCGCGGAGGGAGATCTGCTCCCGGCGCAGCGGGTGGCCGAGGCGCAAGTGTGGTTGAGCGAACGTGCACAGGACATCCCCGCCAGCGTCGCGGATCTGGTTGATGAGAGCCACCGTGTTGTGGTGCTGACCCAACGGCTCAGAGACCGGTCTCGTGAGCTGGAGGATCGACATAATGCCCTGGAGGAATCGAATGCTGCGCTTGAGGAGAAAGCCGAGCAACTGCGTGAGCAGAACCGCACCATCGAATTGATCAACCAGGAGCTTGCGGAGGCCCACAGCGTCCTGGAGAAGCGCACTGAGCAACTGGCGGCAGCGACGCGCTACAAGTCGGAGTTCGTGGCGAACCTTTCCCATGAGCTGCGTACACCGCTCAACTCCTTGATGATTCTGGCCAGACAGCTGGTCGCGAACACTGAGCGCAACCTCACTCCGCGACAGATCGAGTTTGCGGAGACGATTCACGGCGCCGGCTCTGATCTGGTGCAACTGATCAACGACACTGTCGACCTCTCCCAGGTGGAGAGCGGCAGGATGGAGATCCACCCGACGCCTGTAGCGCTGGCCCCGCTCCTCGACCGCCTCGGGGCAACATTCCTGCCGTTGGCACAGGAGAAGGGACTGCTCTTCTCCGTACGGCTCTCCCCAACGCTGCCGGACTCACTGCACACCGATTCCAAGAGACTGCTGCAGGTACTCCGCAACCTGCTGTCCAACGCCTTGAAGTTCACTCACAGCGGCGGCGTCGAGCTAGCCGTCGAGCCAGCTGCCCCGTCGGAGGTACGACCTTTGCTGAGGGAGCTAGGTTTTGGACCGGAAGGAGGCATGATCGCCTTTTCCGTGGCCGACTCCGGTATCGGAATCGCGCCGAGCAATATGGCGGTCATCTTCGAAGCGTTCAAGCAAGCGGACGGATCGACCAGCCGCAGGTTCGGCGGCACTGGCCTGGGCCTGCCCCTCAGCCGGGACATCGCCCGCTTGCTGGACGGCGCGATCTACGCCACGAGCAAGCCCGATCACGGCTCGACCTTCACCCTCTACCTTCCCCTGACCTGAAGGTCGCTCCTCATGAGCCTCGACTGCCACCACAGCATCACCCGAGGAGGCGCTGGCGGCAGGCTGAGCGGGCACGGCCCCTCACCGATGCCCGGGCCCCAGTGCGCCACATTGTGCCCAAGCGAGTGCCTCCGCCGGCCCGTACCTGGATGCTGTGGGTGCGCCTGGGTCTGCACCGGACCCAGGCGTCCGCACGTGTTGAGAGCGGTAGCGCCCCATCAGCGGTTGGCGGAGGGGCCCCAGTCGACGACGTGGAGGCCGGTGCTCTTGATGAGATCGGCGTCCAGGTGGAGGAGTTGGATGGGGGAGTGGCCGTGCCGGCGTAGCCATCGGTGTCGGCGAGCGTGTTCGGCATCGTCCAGGTTGTGGTCCTGCTCGTGATGGACTCCGGGCGGTCCGCTGCGGTTCTCGTGGGCCCAAGTTCGCACGAGGTCGGTCTCGTCGGGTGCTGTGTGAAGCGTGATGAGGGCCCATGCGGTGTCGTAAGGCAGTGTGGGTCCGTGCTGGTCCATGAGCCGGCGGGTGCGCAGTTGCCGGAGGGGTGCCAGTAACCATCGAGTGGTGTGCAGGGTCATGCCGATGGGCTCCCGGGGGCTTTGGCGGCCTGCCAGTGGGTGGCCGTGGTTTTTAGGTCGTGGTGGCCGAGAGTGTGTAGGGCTTGGGTGAGGGCTTGGAGGAAGACCTCACGCTGCTCAGGGGTGTGCAGGGCGGTGAGGAGCCGGTCGGTGAAGCGGCGGATTTCGCCGCGGATGTCGTCGTCGGTGGTCTCGTGTGGAAGAGGCAGGTCTTTGAGAGCCGTCGCCAGTGGCGTGAGCTCTTGGTAGCGGTCGGGGTATTGAGCGATCCACCACACCTGGCGCAGGTCTGGATCGGCCAGCACGCGCTGCAGGTGGGTCAGGTGGCGTACCTCGTCTTCGTGTGCGAGATCGGCTGCTTGCTGTCGGCGCGCGTGTTCCTCGGCGAGATCGCGGGCCCGGGCCGAGACAGCGAGCTGTACCGCTCCCGTGACCTCCAGCCCGGCAGGGGCAGGCAGCCAATGCGCCAGGGCAGTGTTGGCGGTGTCCCGAGCCGCGACCGGATCGAGGACGGAGTGTCGGCGCAGGAGGGGGGCGAGGTACTGACGCAGATGGTGTCCGGCGAGCGCAGAGGGATCGTGGTGGTCATGTGCTTGCTCGGGTGTCGGGCGCCATGCGCCGTTGACATGCACGGTGAAGAACACGCTGGCGATATGGCTGGGCATCCGCTCGCTCATGACGAGCGGATGCACCTCCTCGCCGCCTGCCCAGGGAGGTCCTGGCGAGGCTCTGCGGCGCCAGGGCAGGATGCTCACGCTGTCGTCGGGAGGCCATCGCTGCCTGGCTCGGTGACCGGGGCGACGACGGTGAGGGACGCCGACTGTTCAGAAAGCAGCTGGTCCAGCAGCGTTCTGCGCCGGGTGCGCCCCAAATCGGTGCCGTGGCTCACCAGCAGCGCGGCGGGTCCCTCCCGGCCGATGCTTCCGCGAAGTATTTCCGCTGTCAGCGGCAATACTTGGTCGTCGGATAGCACGGGGGAGTCCAGCCAGGCCGCGAGTTGGGCATAGGCCCGCTCGGCTGTATCAGGCTCGATCAGCGCCGCGCGCCAGCCGCTGGTGAAGAGCTGTCCGGCCAGCGCATCGATGGAGTCGTCAGCTGGCTCCTGCGCTATGGGCAGCGGCAGAAGGTTGTCTCCTGTCCCATCAGCCAGTGCCAGGAAAGTGCTGGCACCGGCCCTGCGGACTGCTTCGTTGGCGGACTCGGACCAGTCGACGATCTCCGACAGCACCAGCGTGCGTTGCTCGGGAGTACTTGCCAGAGTGCGCACTGCCTTGGCCACCGCTTCGTGGGCCCGGCCGTCTTCCCGTGAGGCCAACAAGCGCAACCGTGTCAGGGCGATACGCGGGTACGTCTGGCCCAGCCTGCCGGAGCAGATCTCCGCTACTGCCTGGGCCAGGGCTTCGCTGGTGTTCTTCTGGTGGGCCCAGTCATACAGTTGCTTACGGACCCCGGCGCCGGTGAGCGGATGGAGCGCCATGGTCTCCAGGACCTCAACGGCCAGCTCCCTGTGCGCGGACCGGCCAGTGTCGATCCAGGTGCTGGCCACGGACAGCACTGTCGCGCCCCCGGGCAGCAGGGACAACTGAGCTAAAGAGGTGGCGACGCGGCGCAAATGCCGCACGGCGATCCCGTTCGGTGCGCTGATGCGCGAGGCCCACTCCAGCAACCCCCGTCGCAATTGCGGCCGCTGTTGCCATACATACTGCAGAACGGCTCCGGCCAGACCATGGTGCTCGGCGTCCAGCGAGATGCTCTCGCCGCCGCCTACTGACGAGGCCTCGATAGCGCCCAGCCGCAAGTCCAGGTCCCGGCCGGCCAACGCTCCGCCCGGCGGCAGGACACCCCCGACCTCCACGAAGAGCTGGTCAGCCGCTTCGAGCACGACGCCGGCCGGGACTCCTTCTAGCAGCGCTGCAGCTACCAGGAGTGCCCGCTCACGCAAGTCTTCTGGTGCCGAGTACCGTTCGAACCAGTCATGCAGGTGCTGCTTCCAGTCCGTGTATTCCTGCTTGACCGAGTCCCTGTCGTCCTCAGTGGCTTGGGCGACGAGCCAAGCCAGGCGAGCCGCGTCGGATGCCTGGGTCGCCTCCGCAAGAAGTGCGTCGAGGGGAACACCCGTGAGCCAGTCCAGACGGCCGGCCGCCAGGTGCCGCAGATGGGCCTCGGCGATTTCTTTTGCCGGCGGATGGACCAAGCGCACGCTGGGCATGGTGGCGAATGCTCCAGGAGCCCAAGTGCCCGGAGTCGCCAGAATGATCAGAAAGGCTTCAGCCGCTTCAGCTTCCTTCTGGTAGTCGGCGAGGCCGGTGTAGAAGTCCTCGGGAAGCGACCGGTAGCCCGTCAGGTCCAGCACGAAGCCGTGCCCTTTGGTGTGAGGAATCTGCTCGGTGCGCGGCCGGTCCCAGTCCAGTACCAGCCAGCGGATCCGCTCCCGGGGAACCCCCGCGTCGCGCAGCACCCGCAGAGCGGCCGCGCGCCGCCCTACGCCTGGCTCACCAAGGAGCACCAGTGCATGGCTTCGACCGTCAACGCGCTTCATCATGCTGACGGCGTGTGCCACCTGGCCGGCCCCGTGGGCGCCGGGGGTGTCGACAAATGCGTTTTCCACGAGGTCCATCTCGTGGTTGTCCACGCCGACCCCGCGCAGATACTCCCAGCCACGCACGTACCGGTGGTGGTGTTCCTCGTAGTTGTGGCCGACCTGGGTCACCCGGGCGTTGCCGGTGGCATCCGCATTCTGCACCGTGCCCGTCACGTCGTCTTCCAACTCCGTCATGACTGCTCCGGGCCGGTGGTGTAGTTGCCGCCGACCTGCACGATCCGCGCTTTGCCGCTGGCCTTGCCCTTCTGCCTCACGCTGGCTTCACGTTCCGTAGCCTGCCTTTTCCCGTCTCCCTGAGCGCCGGGGGGCTGAGGCTGTTGGGCGGGCTCATTACTCCTGTTGGCGAGGTACGGGCTGATCACCGCAGGAGCCACCCCAGGGACAAGGAGCCAACATGCTTCTTCGAAGCCGGGCTTGCCGTTGACGCGGGCGGTGGCCCTGAGGAACTGGCGCTCGCTGACGTCGGGTGTGCGTCCGGCGCGTACGGTGCGGCGAAACGCAGCCTCCGAGACCGCGGCTGCAAGGAAGGATCCGTTGTCTACGGCGGCGGCCATGGCCTCGCGGGCCCCTTCACTGTCGACCAGCCGGCATGCCTCGTTGATGGCGTCGCCGCGGTGGTCGGGTGGCGTCAGCGGACCGACGTGCACGCTCGCCCGAAGCCAGATGGGTGGTGCGCTGGCCAGGCGAGTCTTGTCGTAGCGAGCCAAGGCATCGTGCAGATGGCCGAGCAGAGGGGCGACGAGTCGTGCCGTGTGCCGGGAGGGCAGGACGACGATGGCGCCGTCGCCGGTGTCCTTGTACGCGTCGCCCAGCGAGTGCGGGTCGGGCAGGCCGCTCTGGGCGAACACGGTGGCCAGGATGTCGTCCAGATCCGAACGCACGACGGCCATCTTCGCTTCGGGGACCTGGCTGTAGCCCTTCATGTCGACGACCAGGAGGGCGTGCTCCGGCGGTACGTCGAACTCCTCGGACCCATCGGTTACTGCCATGAAGCCACCAGCCTTTCGGCCTAAGGGAGTTGCGGTTGGTCCCACATGCTGGCCGGGCCGTCACCGTGGTGGTGCCCAGAATTGGGCACCACCACGGTGTGCTGCGTCACCCCTGGTCTTCGGCGTGCGCCCGGATGGAAGCCATATCGCGGATGAGCAGGCCGCCCCCTGCCTCGGTGTCGAGCCAGCCCTGCTCCCGCCATGGCTTGATGGCAGATCCCACAGCATTGCGGGAGGCGCCGATGAGCTGGGACAGCTCTGCCTGGGTCAGGCGCACCACATATGGGGAGCCGGTGGCGGACGCGGCATCCACCAACCGGCCCAGCGCGGCGGCCAACCGCACAGGGACAGCAGCGGTCGCAAGCTCGAGTCGGACTGTCTCTGCTTCGCGGACGCGGGCAATGGCATGGCGCAGCAGCGAAGCCAGTAGATCGTGCTTCTGGACGAAGGCGAGGAAGTCGGCAGCCGGAATGATGTGCACGCGGCATGGCTCGGCGGCTATGACAGAAGCTGTGCGTGGCTGGGCGTCCAAGACGGCAAGGTCCCCCAGTAACTCGCCGGCACCGCGTACGGCAAGAAGCGTACGTTGCCCGTTCGCCCCCGCCAGGGTGATGAGAGTAGACCCGGCAACCAACAGGATCACCTGGGTCCCCGGGTCGCCTTGTCGCAACAGCAGGCTTCTGGCCGGACGTATCCGCTCAGGCGCCAGATCGCGCAGCTGCGACCACAGGCGATCGCCGATGACACTGGCATGTGGCTGGTACATATCCCCCCTGGCATGTGGCGGCCATCACATGCGGATGCTCTCAAGCAGAGATATAGGTGATCAACAGTCCCATTCCGGCCACCAGGATTGCGGTGACAATCAGGTCTACGGCCACTTTGATTGCCCTGAACTTCCTGCGGGCAAGGCTGGCCAACACGGCCAACCGGTCTGCCTCCATGCGCAGTTGATCAAGTCGCCCCATGGCCTGAAATGCCGCCACGACATCCTCGGCTGTGGACCCACGACAGATCCCTTCCAATCCCGTGAACGCACGGTCCCCTGGTAGCACGGGACGGATGGCCGACACGGCCGCGCTCAGAGCTAAACCGAGAAGGAGGCAAGCACACGCCAAGGCGGCTGCCGGAAGTCGTGCACCGTCGGGCAGAGCCGCCAGGGCGGCCCCTGCGACAGCCAGCAGACCTCCGGCTACCCCACACAGGGCCGTAGCCTTCCCGTCTGCCCGTTGCACCTCCACGAACATCTCCGTGCACCTGGCTTTGAGCTTCTCCTCCGCCAAGACGAACCTCACTCTGCCTGAGTCACCGCACGCCCTAGACACGGATTCCTCCCACCTCAAAAACCTTCCCTGACACGCACCCAGAGTGGGGGAGCGAGCACAACGGAGGTGCCAATTACCTGGCACGATGCCTGCCCAGCGCGTCACATCCTGGCCGCTGTCGCACCGGTGCTCCTGGTGCACTCCAAGCCTTGTCTGATCACTTGAGGCCTGGCAGTCGATGAAAGCAGTACCGATCTCGTCGAAACGTTCGGCGCATGGATGAAGCCATAAGCCGCGAAGGCATGAACTGCGAGGGGGAGCCTCTAGGGCCCCGAGTGTGGTGCCAGTCTGGGAGGATGCCCCGGGTGGCTCAAACAACAAAGCCCGCTGGTACATCCCCTCTGCTGAGGTAGCCCTGCATGACTGCGGTCGAAGTTCCCCGACCCAATGGCCAGGACAAGCGGCCGTTGTTTCCGGACCAGGCCGAGGCCGTCAAGCGGCTGGTACGGCCTCTGCGACGCGCCGGGGCACGGGGACTGTTCGTGTCGGCGACGGGGACGGGCAAGACGCTGGTGTCCATCCGGGTGGCGGACGAACTCGGCGCGCGACTGGTGCTGTTCGTGGTGCCGACGCTGGATCTGGCGGCGCAGACGGCTTTGGCGTGGCGCAGGGACGGTCACCTGGAGCATATGGTGATCGTCTCCTCGATGGACGCCGCCGGCCGGGAGGATCTGGCCACGGCGCGGGTTGGCTCGACCAGCAACGCCCACGCGCTCGCGGCGCTGCTGTCCGTGGTGGGGGAGGGGACCGGCCAGGTTCCCGCGCTGACGGTGATCTGCACCTACGACTCCCTCGACAAGATCGAACAGACGCAGAACACGAAGTACGTGGTGCAGCCGTTCGACCTCGCCATCATGGATGAGGCGCACCGGATCGCCGGCCGGGCGGACAAGAAGTGGGCCGTCGTCAACGACGCGCAGCGGATCCTGGCCGACCGCCGCCTCTACATGACCGCAACCCCGCGGATCTTCGGCTCGCCGGAACTGGCGGAGTCCGCCGACGTCACCCGCCCGCGCCGCCGACGCCGCACCCGCCCTGAGCCGGACCTCGACACCTCCGCCAACTCCATGGACAACGAGGCCGTCTATGGCAAGAAGGTTTTCGAATATCCGCTCGCGACCGCGGTGGCCGATGGCCGGGCAGCGGACTACCGCATCGTGGTGCCCACCCTCACCGACGCCGACCTGCGCGCGCGTCTGAATATGCCGGCCCCCGGCACCACCGACGACGGCGAAAACCAAGGCGAGGCCCATGGGGCGCTGCGCACGACCGCACTGCACCTCGCCGTCCTCAAAGCCATGACCGAGCACGGGCTGCGCCGGGTGCTGGTGTACTTCACCCTCGTCTCCGACGCCCGCCGTTTCGCCCGCGAACTGCCCCACACTCTCCGCCTGCTCCGCCACACCGCGCCCGAGCTGTGCCCGGACGTCGATCCGCGGATGTTCTTCGTCCACGGCGAGCACACTCCTGCCGAACGCCAGGAAATCTTCGACGACTTCGCCGCGGCTTCCTGCGCGATCCTGGCCAACTCGAGGCTGATCTCCGAAGGCGTCGACATCCCCAGCGTGGATGCGGTCGTCTTTGCCGACCCCACCCGCAGCGTGATCCGCTGCGTCCAGGCCCTCGGCCGCGCCCTGCGCCTGGACGTCTCAGGCAAAACAGCCAGCCTGATCGTCCCGGTCTACGTTCCGCCCGGCGCCGACCCCGAGGACATCCTCGGCACCGCCTACGAGCCGGTCTGGGCGATCACCTGCGCACTGGCCAGCCACGACCACCGCATCCTGGAACGCCTGCCCGACAAGGCCAACCGCCTCCCACGCGAGACCAGCGATGTCATCGAACGCCGCTGGCACTTCGACTTCACCGTCCACCCCGAGCGCATCGCCCGCGCCATGGACCTGGCCTCCTTCGATCCACGCGACCAGGCCGTCTCCCGCTCCCGACGTCTCGGCCTCGCCGCAGCCCAGGCGTTCCACGACACCTACGGCCACCTCGATGTCCCCGCCGACCACACCGACCCCACCGGCTACGCACTGGGCACCTTCATCACCACCATGCGCGATGCCCGCACCGCCGGGCGTCTGGAGGCGGACTGGATCGCCGAGCTCGACGCCCTCAACATGATCTGGGACAAGCACGACGCCGCCTGGCGCGCCCGTCTCACCGCGGCCGCCGACTACTACGACGCCCACGGCCACCTGGCCACACCCGTCACCACCAAAGTCGGCGCCTGGCTCGCCGAACAGCGTCATCTCGTCGCCAAGGACGAGCTCGACCCGGCACGTGCCGCCGACCTGACCGCACTCGACCCTCACTGGCGCCTGCCGCACGGCGCAGACTGGCACCGCAAATACCACCTGCTCCACAGCCACCTCGCCGCCGGCCACAACCCGGCCACCCTCACCCACGACACCCTGCTCGGCACGGTGAAGATCGGCTCCTGGCTGCACCGACAGCTCACCACCTGGCGCACCCTCCACCCCGGCCAGCAGCACTTGCTCACCCACCTCGGACTGACCCCCGAGACGAACCCGCTCGCCCCCACCCGCCACACCCGCCGGAGCTTCGAGCAGACCGTCCAGCTCCTGGAGCTGTTCCTCCACCGTGAAGGCCGCGCCCCCGCTGCCCGCGAGGCGATCCGCGTCGACGGCGAGACGGTCAAGATCGGTGCCTGGCTCGCCAAGGCCCGCACCAAGCACCGTGCCGACCAACTCCCCGACGAGCACGTCCGCCTGGTCGCCGCCCTGTTCGACAATGACTGGACCGACGAGACCGCCGCTCCCGCCACCTTGGCTTGACGCAGACCTGGTGAGGCCCACACCCCCACCGCCGGTGCCCGCAAGGGGGCTCGGAGTTGGCGTGGCGGTCCCGCGCAACGTGCGAGGGAGTGCGGGACCGCCGGCCGCGCCGTCCTGTCACAAGCGGGCCTGTATGCCGACCGTACAGCCGGGCGTGCCGCTGTACACGGCACCATGTGTCGAGGAGCCGCCAGCCGCCAGCCGCCAGCCGCCAGCCGCCAGCCGCCAGCCGCCAGCCGCCAGCCGCGTGACGACGGGGAGCTGGGCGGCGCAGAAACGGCACCGATGGCTTCGTCCGACGCCTGCGAAGTCCCCCTGAACTCTGCGCTGCTGCTATGCGATTAGTGTATTTTTTTGCGACCATCGCAATATGAATCTGATCAGTGACATTACAGCTGTCCGTTTCCCGCTGCCTATGCCGGGCTCGGTAACCCCGGCAGACCTGTACTTCGACGCCTGCCAGCAGACCGAACACCTACGCACGGAGGAGGCGGAGCGACTGGAGGCCGCGAGCGAAGGCCTTGACGCCGACCCGCTGCTCCTGGCCCTTGAAGACGCCCGGGCCCGTAAGGCCGCAGCGGATGCCGAGATCCGCCGACTCCTCGCTTACGGCCGGGAGTTCCTCGGCACCCGCCCGTACCGCCTGGAATCCCTGGCCCAAGCCAGCGGCATGACGGTCTCCGGCATCCGCACCGCCTACGGAACAGACGCGATCGATGAAGTGCAGCACGCGATCCGCCGAGAACCGAACCGACACACCGCCAAGTCAGCCACCAAGGAGGCCCATGACGGATGACCAGAACACCTACCTCTCCTCACCCCATGACCCCACCTGATCACCGTCTCGAACAGCGCGAATTCACCGCCACACCTGCTCCCGCACACAGCCCGGCCTCCACGCTCTACCTCGCCCTGGGTGCCGCTTCAGGGACTACCTACAGAAGCCCCTGAAGCGGATGCCATCCAGCCACCCCGCGCTGAGGGATCGACATCGCCGGCGGCACCAGCAGGCACCGATACCCGAAAAGAGTCATGCCGCCGACCTCCGGAGATCGCTGGAGAGGCACGCGCACGAGATTCGGATTCACCAAAAGTCTTGAGCCAAGGAAACAGCGGCCCGTCAAAAAACACGACACCCCGTCCAGCCCGTAGCCAGCCCAGGAGTCCCGCTTGCGGGACTCCGTCAGTCCGATCTGCACGAGGCGGTACGGGACCTGGACCCGGCCGAGACGCTGTTCATCAT
>NZ_JBEZJZ010000128.1:0-22592 GCF_040651455.1 Streptomyces sp. NPDC048483 | reverse complement strand
TGTCGAAAATCTCGTAGCAGCGGCGGAGGAGGTCTGCCTGGGCGGCGGGGATGCCGGGGGTCGTGGGTGGCGTCATGGTGGACAGCGAATCGCGTCGCGTACCGGGGCCCAGTCCACTGGCCACCGCCCCACAGGGCGTCAGAACCAGTGCTCAACCGGTGGGCCATCAGGGGCTCGAACCCTGAACCAATGGATTAAAAGTCCCGGCGGGTTCATGATCGACGTTGCTGCTTGGTCCACCGCGGTCCGGTTTCGCCTGGTCAGGGACGACTTCCCTGACGCCTGGTCCAGCGCCGGACGACCTCTGCCACGCCGTCCGCTCACGCATCGCTCACGCATGGCGGACGGGTGAGCTGGCAATTCGAACCGCGATTACCAAGCTGGTAGTGGCTGCCGCAAGGCTTTGGTCGGCAAGGTAGACGCCTACGAGTGCCAGACGCCCGTGGAGCAAGCGAGTGACGTCGCGTACGCGGCGCAGGTGACCGTGGGCATTGGCGCGGGCAGACCCCGTCTCGGCCATGGCGCAGGAAACGGCCCGAACGGGAAGCTGCCCAGCAGATCACTCCATAGGCCCGCGTTTCTCGGTCTGCTGGCCAAGGTGTGGAAGTTCTGATGCTGGGCTGCCGTTCCTATCGGTACGCCCGCAAGGGGCGGGAGACGGCTCGTGCGCGTTCTTGTACGGCTGTGGCGTGGGGGCTGGTCTGGGAAGCTGCGCAGCGAGCGCCTGAGGCGGGTCAGAAGCTGCTATCCACAGCGGCTGTCCTCCAGACGAGAGTCGGGCTCGGTTGTCACAGCTGTCCGAGCATCCAGCTTCCGGGCGCGTCGGGGTCCTCGCTGACCAGGTACTCCCGCCAGGTGGCGTAGTACTCATCCCGGGAGATGCGGCCGTCTCCGTCGCGGTCCATGTGCTTCATCGCGGTCTTCGCGTCTTCTGCGGTCATGCCCCAGAGGTCCCAGACGCGCTGGAGATCGGCGCCGTCGAGCAGGCCGTCTCCGTCGGTGTCGGCGGTGTCGAACTCCGCGTCGAGCGCGGGTCGGAAGGTGCGGTCCAGGAGTGCGGGGTCAGCGACGTGGCGGTGCAGCCCGTCGTGGAACTCCTGCCGGCTGACCCGTCCGTCGCCGTCGGCGTCCATGGACGAGCAGATGTTCTGGTGAACCTGTTCGTAGGTCTCGTGGAGGGCGATCGCCCGCGGGGACCCCTCAGCGTGGCCGAAGCCGCGCGCGAGTTCCTCGGCCGCCCTCGGCCAGTCCTGCGCCTCGATGAAGCCGTTGCCGTCGGTGTCGAGCAGGTTGAAGAAGCGGTCGAATTTGCGGGTGCGCAGATCACTCGTCATGGGCACTCCTGCACTGTGCGAAAGCATTGGGACACTCCAAATCATCCATCTGAGTGCCTAGTTTTTTGCTGATCCGTGGGCAACTGCACCCAAACGAGGGATTAGTAACATGAGTACCCGCAATGCCAGTTGATTCGATCGGGGCCGGAATGCAACCCGCTGCAGGATGCTCCCCGCAGCGGGCGAGTACACGTTCGCAACCGCCGAACGCAGCTCGGGAGGATGAGCTTGTCGATCCTTCCTCGCCGTCAGCGATGTTGCTTGAGCTCGGCGACCAACCTCATGACGCGACCCCGGCCTATATAGCCGGCACGGACGGCGCGGACCGCGTAGAAGCCTCTCCGATGGCCCAGTGGCACAGGGGGAACGTCACGTCAGAGCTCCTCCACGACGGACATCATGTCGTCGTCTGTGTGGCCCTTGGCGATGCGCCGCTGAAGGTACTCGGCCAGCGGGGTGGTGACGGGGTCGGACAGGCCCGCTGCCTGGGCAGAGCGGGTGACTCCTTCGATGGCGGCCAGGTGGGTGCCGAGCGTCGAGTCGTTGGTGCTGTAGTTCCCGGTGGCCGCGCTGGTCAGTGCCCGTTCGAGGGTGTCCGCGAGGGTCGGGATGCTGCGGATCGCTGCCTGGCTGAAGGCTGCCATGGGCAGTGACTCGGCCCTGGCCATGCAGACGGCCTCGATGGCTCCTCGCACCGTTCCGTAGTACAGAGCGAGCAGCGATGCCTCGTAGGCGTTCGCGGCGGCGATGTCGGGGCCGAGATAGTCGTGGTTGTTCCCCCACGCCTTGGCGATCTCCTCGACGGCGGCCCGATCCTGTGGGGCACCTGACCACATGGCGGCGCTCATCTCCGTTCCGATGTGGCGGGGGTAGCACAGGATTCCGCACTCCAGGTAGCGGGCGTCGGGGTTCTTCTCGGCGATCCACTGCTGTAGTCCGCGGGCCTCGTCCGGGGTGCCGGCGGCAGTCTGTACGAGCACGGTTGCGTCAAGGGAGTCCGTCACCGTGGAGAGGACCTGTTGGGTCGTGGGGTAGTCGGGCAGGCCGAGGATGAGGACGGGGGCGGAGCGGACGGCCTCGTCGAGACTGTCGACGGCGTGGCCGCTGTCCACGAACTCCGCGATTTTCGACCGTGTGCGGTTCCATACGTTGACTTTGAGTCCGTACGTGATCATTGCCTTGGCGAGGGCGGTCCCCATGTATCCGGTTCCGATGACGGTGACGTCAGCCATGAGTGTGGTCCTTACGTGGTGGGAGGGTGGGAAATGGTCCGGCCGCCTCGCGCCGACGTTCCGTCGGCCGTTGAGTTGACGGCGGGAGTTGCGTGGTGGGCCCGGATGCCACGGTTCGGGGGGCAGGTGGCTACAGGCCGGCCGGGACCGGGGAGAGCTCGTGCAGGATCAACGAGTCGCCGAACATGCCGCGGAGGACCGAGTGGATGGCGTCGCGGAGCGCGACCTGCGCCAAGGGGTCGATGACGGCGCTCAGGCTCGGCATACCGAAGTCGAAGTGCGCGGTGAACTCGATGCCGGTGGCGTCTCCCTCGGGGTGCACCTGCCATGACCCGTTGAACTGTTCGAAGTCTCCTTCGGTCTGCTCGAAGGAGACGGTGCGGCTGGCCCAGTCGATGCTGTCGCGCTGAGTCCAGAGCAGCAGTCCACCGCGGAATTCGACGTTCCAGCTGGAGAAGGTGCCGAGGGCGTCTTCGACGACCTGCACTTCGTGGACGACAGTGGTGTGGTCGGGGAAGGACGCGAAGTCCCGGAGTGTCTCCAAGGTGGCGTCGGGGCCGGCATCAGGGAGAGTGGCGCGGATGGTGGCGGATGGCACTGGGTGCTTCCTTCGCTGATCAGATGCGATCGGTGGTGGAGTGCACTGCTTTCTCGAAGGCGTCGAGAAGCCAGCTGACGTCGTCGTGCGAGAGGATCGCCGGAGGTGTCAGGCGTACGACTCGTTGCGAGTTGAGGGAGTGATTCGCCAGGACCCGTTGCTCGATCATGTTCAGCAGGAACTCCGCTGCACTGCCCGAGTCGCGGAACTCGATACCGATCAGCAGCCCGGCCCCACGGATCTCGGTGACGGCGTTGCCCGGGCAACGGGCCGTGATCGACCGGAGTTTCCCAAGAAGATCGGCACCCAGGTCGCGGGCCCGCTCGACGAGCCCTTCGGACTCGATGACCTCGATGGTGGCCTGCGCGGCGGCCATCGCGAGGGGCGAGCCGCCGAAGGTCGACGTGTGGAGATAGGGGTCACTGCTGAAGGGCTTGTACAGTTCCGTAGTCGTGGCGAGCGCAGCAACCGGGACGACCCCGCCCGACAGGCCCTTTCCGATCAGGAGCATGTCCGGGACGACGTCCTCACGCTGTGCCGCCCACCAGCGCCCGGTGCGGCCGAGTCCGGTCTGCACCTCGTCGAGGATCATGAAGGCTCCGTAGCGGGAACTGAGTTCCCGGACTTCGCGCAGGTAGCCCGGGGGCGGGATGACGACGCCGGACTCGCCCTGGACGGGCTCCAGGACCACGCAGGACTCGGGGTGCTCGTCCAGCACGGCTTCCAGCGCCCTGGAGTCGCCGTAGGGGACCTCGTACACGCCGGGCAGCAGGGGCTCGAACGGCCCCTGGTACAGCGGGTTCGCGGTGATGCTCAGTGCTCCCAGGGTCTTGCCGTGGTAGCCGCCCGAGGTGGTGATCACCGTGCGTCTGCCGTGCGCGCGGGCAAGTTTGAGCGCGGCTTCCACCGCCTCTGCACCGGAGTTGACGAAGTGCGCCCGGTCGAGACCGGGCGGCGCCACCCGTGCCAGGGCCTGCGCGGCCCCCGCCGCCGACGGTTCAAGGAGCAGCCTGGTCGCCAGCGGGTGCCGTCTGACCTGCCGGACCACGGCCTCGGTAACGGCCGGGTGGCAGTGTCCGAGCAGGAATACCCCGTAGCCGCCGCAGCTGAGGTAGTCGATTCCCTGTGAGTCCATGACCCGTGTGCCCCTGGAGGAGACCTCCAGGGGCGCTCCGAGCAGCTGGACCAGTGACGCACGGCCCTTGCTGAGGTGGCTGCGGTAGACCGCCAGTACCTGGTTGCGGTCGCCGAGATCCAGCACGGGCGCCGTCACCGTGCTGCGGACCGTCGGCGGGGGGCGGCGAGGTGGGCAACCGTTGTCTCGAGGGCCGCGAGGAAGTGCGCCGCACCGAGCGCGGGCAGTTCCGGCGTGGACCCGAAACTTGAGGGCAGAGGGGTATCCACGTCGAGGACGGACATGAGCAACTGCAACCGGTCCAGTCCGCGAAGCTCCCGGGCACTGAGGGAATCGGCGAATGCCGGCCGGATGAGGCGCTCCACCGTCTGCTGAGGGATCAGACGGGGCCCAACCCGGTTCACGGCACTTCCTGCGCTGTACTTCAGGCACAGGTCAGTCACCTGCCGCAGCGACATGCACTCCTCACCAGCAGTCAGCCAGAACTCCCCGGTAGTCCTGCCGGAGTCCATCAGCGCCACGGTCGCCCGAGCGAGTACGTCCTGGGCGATGAAGTCGATGGGGGCCTCGTCGTGCGCGGGAATCATGGCAATCCGGCGCTTCACGGCCGAGCTCATCAGCACATGGATTCCCTGAGTCTGCGACATCCTCCCCGTACGGGAGTCCCCGATGAGAATCGACGGCCGCAGCACCACTACGGGCACGCCGCTCTCCGCCAGCGCCTCCTCGGCAGCGACCTTGCTCAGCACGTACTGATTGGCCGGAGCACCATGGCCCTTACCGCCCGCGAGGTGGGCCCGCGCGGTGAACGCGCTGCTCATGAAGAACAGGCGGCTGCCGGCGTCTGCCGCGAACTGTGCCACGCGCCGCGTGCCGGCCACATTCACCCTGTGGAGGGTCTGCGGATCGGCGTCGAACCGGGTGACAGCAGCGCAGTGCAGGACGGTATCCACCCGCCTGGCCAGTGCCCGATAGGCTCCGGCGTCCAGGCCGAAGCGGTCCTCCGCGAGTTCCCCGACGATGTTCTCCACGCCGGCGACAGGCATGGAGTGGGTCAGCGCGATGACATGGTGGCGTCGGCGCAGGTCCGGCAGGAGCCCCTGACCGACAGCCCCGGACGCGCCGGTGAGGAGCACGGTCTCGGTCACGTCACACCGTCACAGGGAGAATCAGCGGCCCGCGGATGTCGACCGCCTTGCGGACCTGCACTTCCCCGGCCTGCGCCAGGCGCGGAAACCGCTGCGGCAGCCGCTCGAACAACAGGCGGGCCTCCAAGCGCGCGAGGTGCGCACCCAGGCACAGGTGGATGCCGCCGCCGAAAGCGACGTGCCTGACATCCTGGCGCGAAATATCGAAACGGTCCGGGTCCGCGAACCGCAGCGGGTCACGGTTGGCTGCGCCCTGCAGCAAGATCATGCCGACACCCTGCGGGACCACCGTACCGGCGACCTCCGTGTCCACGGTCGTGTACCGGTACGCGAGTTGCGCGGGCGCTTCCCAGCGGAGCATCTCCTCCACCGCGTTCGCGGCGAGGCCGGGGTCCTGCTGGAGCTTGAGGTTCTCCTGCGGATGTGTGAGGAGCGCTGCCACCCCGCTGCCCAGCAGACACGCGGTTGTCTCGTAGCTGGCCGCGTACATCAACACCAGGAGCTCAGCGAGTTCGTCGTCCCTCAGGTCCCCTGTCTCCACCAGCATCGAGGGGATGTCCTGCACGGGGTGCGCACGACGGTCATCGATAACCCGCCGAAAGTATTCGATCGCCTCCAAAACCGCTTCGTCTCCCTTGGCCAGGACCTCCGGACTCAGAACAGGGTCTGTGAGGCTGCTCGTCGCCTCAGCGATCCACTGGAATCTGGCACGGTCCTCCTCCGCCACCCCCATGAGACGTCCCGCAACCGCCGAAGGAATAGCAAATCCCACAAAGTCCTGGAAGTTGACGGCGCTGCCGTCCGATCCCGCATCCGCCAACGCATCCAGCGCCCGATCCACAACACCCTCGACCGTGGCACTCAGCTCAGCAACGCGCCGACCGGTGAAGAACGGAACAACGGCTTGCCGCAGCCGAGTGTGCTCAGGCGGATTACTCATAAGCATGGACCGAAAGAACATGTGCAGCCCCGGATGGTCGCGCCAACCAGGCTGCTCCTTGTCGTGCTCCTCCAAAGTCCCCAAGCGCATATCCCGGCCATAGGAGCGTACACATCCGTCATAAGAACTGACCGTGTACATATTCAGCGCCGAAACGTAATGAACAGGAGCCAGTTCGCGAATCCTGGCCGTGAGTGGATACGGGCTCTCATGCCCCTCGGGAGTGAAGAACAGGGACTCCACGAGCCCGTCGACCAACCGTGCCGCGCCCTCGTCAGTCGCCTGGCTAGCAATCATCTGCATGACACTCCCTGCACAACAGACATCACAACGTAGGGGATAGTACCCCCCAATTATTCCAGTTCAGAGCACGCGCACTTTAATTCGCGACGGCAGCGACTTGGACGAGTGATCTTCTGATTACCCATATCCGAGAATCATCTCTTTTCGTCGGTAAGACTTAATTCAGGGCCGCCCGATATTTCGAGGGCGCACGGTCAGCCCAAGGCGCTGGTCTTTCAGGTGATTCAGACGCAGTGCGCATTCGGGGGCGCGTCGGCCGGCACCGCGAGCACGGTAGGTCCATCAATCTCCTCGTAACAAGACACGATGGAAAGTTAAGGCGTGTCTGATGGATCTTGGAATCGACTGATTGGAGTCAGGACCGAAGCCACAGCCGGATCGCGGCGACCAACACGCTGCCATGAAAAACATAGGCCCTCTTCTCGTACCGGGCCGCCACGGCGCGAAAACTCTTGAGCGCGTTGATGGTTCGCTCGACCTCTTCCTGCGCACATAACAGGCCCGATCGAAGCTGGTGGGTCGGCCGCCGCGGCTTCCACGGCATTGGCAGTTGGCCCACTGGTCCCGGCGCTCGGGGATCGTGTGCCGGATCTGCCGTCGCCGCAGGTAACGGCGGTTGCGGCGGGAACCATACGCTTTGTCGCCGCAGACGTGGTCCGGCCGCGTCCTCGGATGCCCGCCGGCCAGCCGCGGGACATGGATACGGTCCAGGACCGGGATCATCTGCGGGGCGTCACCCCACTGCCCGGGGATGAACAGGACGGCCAGCGGACGGCAGCGGCCGTCACTCGCCAGGTGAACCTTGGTGGTGAGCACGCCGCGTGAGCGGCCGATCGCCTCGTCCGGCCGGTGGTCGGCGGGCCGTCACGCGATCCGTCGGACACGCCTTAGGCCCCGTAGACAGCCCAGGCTGAAGAGGTAGCGGATCAGGCCGCTGCCGCGGCAAACGGCCCGCACCGTGGGGCGCGGGCCGAGACAGAGCGCGGATCGGTCACCGAAGGTAGGTCTGCTGCCATTCGATCGACGACATGTTCAGCGCGGCTTCTGCGAGAGCCTGCGCCGAGGCGGTCTTGAGGCTGGCCAGGCTGGTGTCGATCCAGTTCTGAACGATGCTGCACCCCTGTTCGCGGTATTCAACGGCCTGTACCAGGCATTCCAGCTTGTCCGCGTCGTGGGCTACGACGACCTCCATGGAGTCGCCGTTCTCGTACTCGTCGACGACACGCTGAACTCCGGCAGCCACAGCGGGGTGAGCAGCTGAGACCTGGTCGGCGGTGACCTTCTCATTCGAGGCTGCTTCCAGGTAGCGCCGCCCGATGTGCGGGATATCGCCGACGCGGGTCTCCTGAGTGTCGTGGAACAGACACATCAGGGCGACCTTCGCCGGGTCGGCGCCTTCCATCATGGCCAGCACCGCGCCGATGATGCCCACCCGGAACGAGTGCTCGGCGATGCTCTCCGGATCCTTGACTCCGGCGATCCACCAGCCGGACCGCTTGGCCCGCTTGAGCATCCCCATCTCCAGGAGGTACCCAGCCGTGCCCCGTGCGTTGGTCGTCTCGTCCGCCATGGTGCCCTCCGGTGTCAGTGCTGGTGATCGCGTAGAACGTAATGCACAGCGCCGAGTTCGCGCCGGGATCGTGGGGAGATCAAGCCGTGGTCGAGTATCCGAGCCACGCGTTCGGAGAGCGCCCGAGCGACGTCGGGTGACGCCTGCGGCAGCCAGGTGTGAGCCGTAAGCAGCGTCCAAAAACCAGGATGGCGAAGCTAATGTGTCCTCATGACACAACGCGATTCCGATGCTGGATACGACAACGAGGACGACGTCCCCGAGTGGACCGACCACGTGATGGCGACCGTGGCCGCCGAAGTCCGACGACGCCGAAAGGAGCTACGCATGAGCGCCCAGGACCTGGCAGACGCCTGCGCCGACCTCGGTCACCCGATCCCCCGCAACGTCATCGCGAACATGGAATCCGGCCGCCGCGCCACCCTGCCCCTGGTCGACGTCATGGTCCTAGCCCAGGCACTGCGCACGAACCCGATCTGCCTGATCTACCCGATCGGGTTTGTCGCTGAAGTCCAGAGGCTTCCTTTCGAGGATCGGATTCCCCCGTGGGAGGCCATGCGCTGGTTCACCGCTCAGGACAGCGGCTATCTCGCCGACCACGACATGCTCCGCTACCAGCGCGAGCACATCGAGGCCCTCAGCGAGGCCGGCTCCGCGATGGCCAGCGAGAGATACGCGCAATACGCAGTCGAGACGGCACGCAACGCCGCAGAGCGGGCAGAGGCCCTCCGCGATCAGGCCGCCTGCATCGAGCGAATCGACGCGGCCAAACAGCGCCTCCGCGTGGCCCGCTCCTTCATCCGCCGCGACCGCGGACTTCTCCCCTACCTGCCACCCGAACTCGGCGACATCGACCCACCCAGCACCGACATCGACACCAACCCCACCGAGGAGGACGACTTTTGAAGGGCTCCACCCACCGCCGCTGCTACTGCCGCGACCCCAAGACCGGCAAACCGCTCGGCAAGAACTGCCCCAAGCTCACCAGCCGCAAGCACGGCTCCTACTCCATACGCCAGGAACTCCCGCCCCACGAGGACGGCACCCGCCGCTCCTTCAGCCGCGCCGGCTACGAGTCCCTCAAGGCCGCCCAGGCCGACCTGGACCACATACGCGCCCTGCTCGCCCTCGCCGACACCGACGACCCGGACAGCACGGCACGCCTCGTCACCATGCTGGAGGAGGTCGCCGACGAGAAGGCGCCACTGCCCGATACCGAGGAGACCCGCCGCCGGCTGCGGGCGGGTCTGGCCCTACGGGGCAGCCTGACCGTCGGGGAGTGGGTCGACTCCTGGTTCGCGTCGAAGAAGCGCCGCAAGACGACCCTCAATGGCTACGCCTCGCATATCCGGGTCCATCTCAAGCCGCGCATCGGCCACATACGCCTCGACCGCCTCAACGTTGGCCACCTGGTGGAGATGTTCGACGCCCTTGCCCTCCAGAACGAGGCGATCGAGGCCGAGAACGAGGCCCGCCGCGCGCAGATGGCCCGCTGCAAGCCGAGCAAGCCGGGGCGGCCCGTAGCCGCCGAGCGGGCGCGGCTGGCCCAGGAGCGGGAGAAGCTGGCCGCGATGCCGCCGTTCCGGAAGACGGCCGGTCCGGCCACCCGGCAGGCCATCCGACGCACTCTGCGCGCCGCGCTCAATGCGGCCATCGCGCAGCAGCTCATCACGTTCAATCCGGCGGCCCACGTCGAACTCGAATCCGGCAAGCGCCCGAAGCCCCTGCTGTGGACGGACGAGCGGGTCCGACGGTGGCGCGAGACGGGTGAGATACCAGGTCCGGTCATGGTGTGGACCCCAGCGCAGTTCGGCGCCTTCCTCGACGCCGCCGAGGGCGACCGGCTGTATGCGTT
Source organism: Streptomyces sp. NPDC048483 (assembly GCF_040651455.1). Lineage (NCBI taxonomy): Bacteria > Bacillati > Actinomycetota > Actinomycetes > Kitasatosporales > Streptomycetaceae > Streptomyces > Streptomyces sp. NPDC048483. Next base: position 12,477 of record NZ_JBEZJZ010000128.1, on the reverse strand, counting down.
CTTCCATCTCGTCGGGACGCGTGGGCTGCGACGCGGCGAGGGCGTCGGGCAGGGCTGGTCGGACGTCGATCTCGACGCGGGACTGATCACTCCCGCCAAGGAGATCGTGGTCGACGGCTGGGCGACGTACGAGTCCGAGCCGAAGACCGACGGCAGCGCGAACACCATCGCGCTCGACAGCCTGAACATCGCTGTCCTCCGGGCGCACAAAGCCCGGCAGGACGAGGAACGCCGGGCGTGGGGGACGGCCTGGAAAGACACGGGCAAGGTCTTCACTCAGGCAGACGGCTCATGGCTGCACCCGGAGACGGTCTCCGACACCTTCCGGCGCATCCTCGCGGCCACGGATCTCCCGCCGATCAAGCTCCGTGATCTACGCCACGTCGCGGCCACCCTCACCCACGGAGGCGGCGGAGACATCCACACGGTGAAGGAGGTGCTGCGGCACTCCACCATCGCGCTCACCTCGGACACGTACACGAGCCTGCTCCCCGAACTCGACCGGGAGATCGCCGAGAAGGCCGCACAGCTCATTCCGAGGGCCCGTCAGACGGCACCCGAGGCGGAGTCCAGTACTCCCGCTCACGCATCGCTCACGCACGAGCCGGAAAACACCGCAGCGCCCCGGTCGGACCAGGCCGACGAGGACGCTGCGTAGCAGGTCAGAGGGGTCTTCCTCGACCTTCTGCGGTGGGCCATCAGGGGCTCGAACCCTGAACCAATGGATTAAAAGTCCACTGCTCTGCCAATTGAGCTAATGGCCCGCACCGAGCAGCATAGCCCGAGGATGCGCCACAGCCCGAAGCCATTAGCCATCGGGCCCCGCAACAGGGCTTCCGGCCCCCTCGCCGGGGCGCCGGATCCGGGCGGGCGGCACGGCGAACGCCGGCGGGGTCCGGTCATCTCGTACGGCCGCGGTCGACGCCGAAGCCCCGCTCCGGCCGTACGACACCCCGGCTGCACCACACGCCGCACTCCCCCACAACGCGCAGGGCCCGCACGGCACTTGAGTGTCGTACGGGCCCTGCGGTGGAGCCAGGTATCAGCTGTCGGCTACCGGCTGTCAGCCGTTGCGCTTCCAGCGCGGCTTGTCCTCGCGGCGGCCGAAGGAGCCGGTCGCGGTGCCCGAGCCGCGGTGGTCGTCGCGGCGGCCGTGGGGACGGTCGCCACCGGAGCGGAAGCCGCCGGTGGACGGGCGGCCGCCGGAGCGGTCGTCACGGTTGAACGGACGGTCGCCACCGGAGCGGTAGCCACCGGAGGGACGGCCGCCGGAGCGGTCATCGCGGTTGAACGAGCGGTTCGGCCGGTCGCCACGGTCGGCGCGGAAGCCGCCACCGGAACGGTCGTCGCGGCGCTCGAAGGTACGGCCGCCGGAGCGGTCGTCACGACGGTCACGGTTGAAGCCACCACCGGAACGGTCGTCACGACGGTCGCGGTCGCGGTTGAAGCCGCCACCGGAACGGTCGTCGCGGCGCTCGAAGGTACGGCCGCCGGAACGGTCGTCACGACGGTCACGGTTGAAGCCACCACCGGAACGGTCGTCACGACGGTCGCGGTCGCGGTTGAAGCCGCCACCGGAACGGTCGTCACGACGGTCGAAGGAACGGCCGCCGGAACGGTCGTCACGACGGTCGTCACGGCGCTCGAAGGAACGGCCACCGGAACGGTCGTCCCGGCGCTCCCGACGGTCGAAGTTCCCCCGGTCGTCACGGCGTTCGTACGAGCGGTCCGGCGTCGCCTGGGCCGGCACGGTGACCTCGGCGGCCTCCGCGGCCTCGGCGGCCTCGGCAGCGGCGGCGAGCGCCTCGGCCGGGTCCTCGCCACGCTCACGGGCGGCGCGGGCGGTGAGCCGGTCGGCCTCCTCGCGCAGCTCGGTGGCGCGGCGCTGCACCCGCTCCAGCTCACGGGTGAGCTCGGTCACCTCACGCTCGGCCTGCTTGGCGGAGTTGTTGGCGGACTCGGCCTGGACCTCGGTGAGCGAACGGGCGCCGGTGATCTTGGCGACGTCCTCGTCGAAGGCGCCGGAGCCGCCGACGATGTGGCGCGAGGCGTCCACGCCCGCGTCCTCCATCAGCCGGAAGATCTGGCGGCGCTGGTGCGGCAGGGAGAGCGAGACGACGGTGCCGGACTGGCCCGCGCGCGCCGTGCGGCCCGAGCGGTGCAGGTAGTCCTTGTGGTCACCGGCCGGGTCGACGTTCAGGACCAGGTCGATGCCGTCGACGTGGATACCGCGGGCGGCGACGTCGGTGGCGACCAGCGCGTTGACGTAGCCGTCCTTGAAGTCGGCGAGGACGCGGGTACGGGCACCCTGCGTCATACCGCCGTGCAGCGCGTCGGCCTTCACGCCGGCGTCCACGAGCTGCTCGGCGATGCGGTCGGCGCCCAGCTGGGTGCGGACGAAGATGATGGTGCGGCCCTTGCGGGCGGCGATCGCGGCCGTGACCGGCGCCTTGTCCTTCGGCTTCACGACCAGGACGTGGTGGGTCATGGTCGAGACGTTGCCCTGGGCACTGTCGACCTCGTGGCTGACCGGGTTGGTCAGGTAACGCTTGACCAGGGTGCCGATCTCGTTCTCCATCGTGGCGGAGAAGAGCATGCGCTGGCCGCCCTCGGGCACCTGGTCGAGGAGCTCGGTGACCTCGGGCAGGAAGCCCAGGTCGGACATCTGGTCGGCCTCGTCGAGGACGGCGACCTGGACGTTCTCCAGCGAGCAGGCGCCGCGGTTGATGATGTCGCGCAGTCGGCCCGGGGTGGCGACGAGGATGTCGACGCCGCGCTCCAGGGCGTAGATCTGGTTGCCCATGGACGTACCGCCGCAGACGACCTTGATCTTCAGACCGAGGACATCGCCGTACGGCTGGAGGGCGTCGGCGACCTGCATCGCCAGCTCGCGGGTCGGGGTCAGGATGACCGCGCGGGGCTTCTTCTTCTCGGTGCGGCCGTCGGCGAGGCGCGCCAGGGCCGGCAGACCGAAGGAGAGGGTCTTGCCGGAGCCGGTGCGGCCACGGCCGAGGATGTCCTTGCCGGCCAGGGCGTCCGGGATGGTCGCGGCCTGGATCGGGAAGGGGGTGGTGACGCCGTTCTGCGCGAGCTTGCGGACGACGCCCTCGGGCAGTCCGAGGTCGGCGAAGGTGATGGTGGGCTCGGTGGGCTCGGCGGCCTCAACGGCCTCGACGGCGTCGGTCGTCTCGACCGGCGCGGTCACCTCGGGAGCCGTCTGCTCGTCGGCTGCGGGCATGACGGACTGCTCAGGGGAAATGGACATGCGAAATGCGAAACCTTCCGGAGTCTCGGCACGCGCCCAAACTCCGTGTGTTTCACACGACCGCCTCTATGCGGTCAGCCACGGCAAGGGAGAGAACGCGCCACGCGGCGCGCTTCTGTTCTGGCGCCGGGCAAATGGGATCAAACGATCTACCACCATACGCACCCTGCCCCCCTGAAGGCAAATGCCCTTCCGGTCAACCGGCGCCCCACCACCGTACCCGCCCCTCACGCGCCCCTCAGACATCCGGCCAGAAACCCGGCTCCACCTGCGAATACATCGGACGGGCCGACGACTCGGACACCGGCGCGGAGGGCGACTGACCGGAGGCCTGTGAGCTGGGCTGCGGGGGGCCGCTCGGCGGCTGGGTGGGCTGGGCGGTGGGCGTGGTGGGGGTCGGCGAGGCCGGCGGGGAGGACTGCTGGCCGGGGCTCGACGGCGTCGGGTCGGCGGGCCCGTCCGCGGGCGGGCGGCTGTGGCCCCTGCTCTCGCTGGGCACCGGGCCGGACGGCTCCGCCGGCCGCGGCGGTGCGGTCCGGGAGGGCGCCGTGGACGTCGCGCTCGCCGACGGATCCGCATCGCCCGCCCCGCGGTCCGCGGGCCGCCGCCCGTCGCCGCGCACCGGCCGGTGCGGCCCGCCGCCCCGCCCGTCCGCGGTCAGCCCGCCGGGGTGAGGGTCGGCGTCCTTTCCGTCGCCGTGCCGCGCGGTGCTGCCCGACGGCTTGGGCGGCTCGCGATCGCTGACGCTCATGCAGCCGGCCAGCGAGGCGGCCAGGGCGGAGACGGTCACCGCGGCGGCGGTGACACGGGCCAGCGGGCGGCCGGCCGGGGACGGCGACGGGGACGGGTCGCCTGAAGAACGGGGGAATGACTGACCTGACGCGATCGGGCGCACGGCGGGACCTCCGGATCCGGAGCGCAGGGACGGCGGTACGGACTCCCTGCCCAACTCCCGCCGCCCGCCCGAGGACACGCACACCGCGCGCCGGATCCGGTCAGCCGTAGCCCAGCGCGTGCAGCCGCTCGTCGTCGATCCCGAAGTGGTGCGCGATCTCATGAACGACCGTCACTTCGGTCTCGGCGACCACGTCCTCGCGCGAGGCGCACATCCGCAGCGTCGGGCCCCGGTAGATGGTGATCCGGTCCGGCAGCACGCCCGCGTACCACTCCCCGCGGTCGGTCAGCGGCGTCCCCTCGTACAGCCCGAGCAGCTCGGGGTCATCGGCCGGGGGCTCGTCCTCGACGAAGACCGCCACGTTGTCCATCAGCCGCGTCAGCTCCGGCGGGATGCGGTCCAGCGCCTCGGCGACCAGTTCCTCGAACTCCTCGCGCGTCATTTCCAGCACACCTCCATTCTCTCCCGTATCTCCGCCCCCGTACGCCGCATGGACACACTCCCGGCGCGGCCCTCCCGGCGCCTCAAGGGGAGCGGCCCACTCCCCGCTTAATGACCACCGCTTCCGGGCATACGGGGCCAATGGACCGCGCAGCGCGCTCCCGGACACCGACCGCCGCCCTCTGCCGTACGCCCTTGATGGCCGATGTCACCAGGCCGCGGCACCCAGCCGCCCGCGCCCTCGGCCTGATGGCCGTCACCGTCCTCGGCGCCTGGCTGGGACTGCTCGTCCTCGGCACCGCCCACACCCCCGTCGGCCCGATGGATACACGCATGACGCTGCGGCCCTCGCTGACCGGCGGCACCCGGATCGATGTCGCGCCCCTGGGCGACCTGGAACTGAACAGCCACTACGCGCCGCTTCGGCTCGATGTCGACGTCGACCGGCTGGATCCGGTCCGTTCCCAGGCGCTGGTCGACCACCCCGAACGGTTCGCCGGCCTGCAGGCCGAGGTCACCCACGACGTCACCCGCGGCGCCATCGGCCTCGCCTTCCACTCCTGCCTTGCAGTGACCTGCGGCGCCGCCGGGCTGAGCCTGGCCGTCCACCGCCGCCCGCGCCGCGCCCTGGCCGCCGGCGGCCTCGCCCTCGCCCTGCTCGCCGCCTCCGCGGGCACCGCGTACGCCACCTGGAACCCCAAGTCGGTCCTGGAGCCGAAGTTCTCCGGACTGCTCTCCTCGGCCCCGTCCGTGGTCGGCAACGCCCGCAACATCGTCAGTGAATTCCACGTCTACCAGGAGGAGTTGGCGCGTCTGGTCACCAACGTCACCAAGCTCTACGACGCCGCCTCGACGCTTCCCGCCTACCAGCCGGACCCCACCACCATCCGCGTCCTGCACGTCTCCGACATCCACCTCAACCCCTCCAGCTGGCGGATCATCGCCTCCCTGGTCACGCAGTACCGGATCAACGTGATCATCGATACGGGCGACACCATGGACCACGGCTCCGCCGCCGAGAACCACTTCCTGGACCCGGTCTCCACCCTCGGCGCCCCCTACGTCTGGGTGCGCGGCAACCACGACTCACGCACCACGCAGAAATACCTGACCGGCCGCAAGCACGTCATCGTCCTGGACAACGGCAAGGTCACCCGGGTGGCCGGGCTGCGGATCGCGGGCGTCGGCGATCCGCAGTTCACGCCGGACCGCTCGGTGGTGGCGGCGGGCGACCCGGCGGAGCGCACGGCCGGCGGCCGGCTCGCCGACTCGCTGCGCACCCAGCGGCTGGCCCATGCACCCGTCGACATCGCGCTGGCCCACAACCCCGCCGCCGTCACCGAGGCCGACGGCCTGGTCCCGCTGGCCCTGGCCGGACACCTCCATCACCGCGAGCACACCACGCTCCCCCAGGGCACCCGGCTGATGGTCCAGGGATCTACGGGCGGCGGCGGTCTGCGCGCCGTACAGAACGCGAAACCCGCGCCGGTCCAGGCGTCGGTGCTCTATCTGGACCGCCGGACCAAACGGCTCCAGGCCTGGGACGAGATCACGCTCGGCGGCCTGGGCCTCTCGCGCGCCGAGGTCAGCCGCCATCTCCCCCGCGAGAACCAGCCGGGCGCCACCCCGTCGCCGAGCCCGACTCCCCTGTCCGGCCCCTCCGCGCCCTCGACCAGGAACCCTTCCGGCGGCACCCGGTAACCGGCCCCGGTAAACCGTTTTGGCGAACGGTCCTCCCATCCCATATGCTTCTCACGTCCCCGACGGCGCCGGTAACGACGCCAAGGTGGCCACCAGCCCTCATCGTCTAGTGGCCCAGGACGCCGCCCTTTCAAGGCGGTAGCACGGGTTCGAATCCCGTTGGGGGCACGCATTACCGTGTGCGAGACTGGTTCAGGCCGCTTTCGCGCAATGCAAGGTCCTGTGGAGCAGTTTGGAGTGCTCGCCACCCTGTCAAGGTGGAGGCCGCGGGTTCAAATCCCGTCAGGACCGCTGCGGCTGGGTAGCTCAGTTGGTACGAGCGATCGCCTGAAAAGCGATAGGTCGCCGGTTCGACCCCGGCCCCAGCCACACCCTTTGGGAGAAGGCCCCGGTTCTTGGAACCGGGGCCTTCGTCGTGTCCGGGGTCAGATCTGTTAGGCGGCTTCCCCGGTGCTCCCGCCGCCCGGTTTCCGGAACATCAGCCGGGCCCCGCCGTATATGGCCGCCAGGCCCATCAGGTGCAGCGCGCCACGCAGCAGCGCCATCGTGTCGATCCAGCCGTGCGGCGCACCGAAGGCGAGCCAGCATTGGAGGGCGATTCCGGCGGCCAGCACGGCGCCCGCGGCCATCCGTCGTAATCCATCGTTCATGCGGCCATCGTGGCCCGTGCGGGCGGCCGGGCTCCACTGGATTGCCGCGGGCAGCAACGATCAGGCCTCCGCCGCATGCGCCGGTGCCGTCTCCCGCCCACCCGGCTGGCGGTGCCGCCACACCCAGAAAACCGTGCCGGACAGCACCGCCCAGCCGGCCAGCACCAGATACGGGAAAAGGTGCTGGTGGCCACCGAAGTAGACCGCGGTGTGCTGGGCGTTGACCGAGGCGCCGGGCGGCAGCCAGCGGCCGATGTGGCCGAGGGCGGAGGGCAGCAGGGGCCAGGAGACCGCGCCGCCCGAGGAAGGATTGCCGAGCAGGACCATCAGGCCCCAGGTGGGGAGCATCGCCCAGCGGCCCATCAGGGTGTTGAACATCGAGAAGACCATGCCCGACGTGAACATCGTCAGCGCCAGGATCAGCCAGGACTGCACAAACGGCAGGTGCAGCGCGCCCAGCCACCAGTCGACCACCGCGGCGATGGTGAAGCCGCCGAGCAGGGCGTAGACGAGGGTGCAGGCGATGCGTTCGGCGGGGTTGAGGGCGCGGGCGTGCACGCTGAGCTGGATGGCGCCGACGAAGCCGATGATCACGGCGGCCAGTGAGATGTAGAAGAGCGCGAGGCCGCGGGGATCACCCTTCTGGAGTGGCCTGATGTCCCGGATGCGGACGTCCACGCCGGTCGCCTTGCCGACCTTGGCGCCCGTCTCGGCCAGGAGCTGGGCCACCGACGCGCCCGCCGCGCCGGCCACGTCCAGCTCCACCGCCCGGCCGCGGGGCCGCAGGACGGCGAACTCCCGCTGCTCCTCGACGGCGGTCGCTGCATGCCCGCGGCGAACGTCCGCTCCTCGGGAGCGTCCCGGAGGCCGACCGCGGCCGTCGGAATGTGCCGGGGCGTCGGATCGGCCATGGCATAGGTGTACGAGCCGGCGAAGAGGCCGGCGGCCGCGGCGAGGATGAAGATCAGGACCAGCGCGGGGAGGAACGGCGATTTCTTGACCGCTGCCCACCTCTCGCCACTGGTCGGCGGCCGTCCGTGGGCACCGTGCGGCGCAGCGTCGCCTCGCGGATCGGACATGGGAAACACGCTAAGGCACGATTACCGGACATACCCGCATGTATCATCCGCTCGTACCCGGGGATACGGCGTCCGTCAGCAAATGGTTCGCCACGCGATTCGGCAAGGTGAGATCCTGGGGGACGTATGTCCAGTCAGCCTGCCTCCGCCCCGCCCGACGGCGCCGCTCCCGCCCTGCCCTCCTTGCTGGAGCGTCTTCCCGAGCTGATGCTGCGCGACCAGCAGCGGCTGGGGCGCCGGCTCGACGGCGCGCGCCGGATCCGTAAACCCGAGGCCCGTGCGGCCGTGCTCGCCGAGATCTCGGCCGGCCTCGACGAGGCGGAGCTGCGGGTCGCCCAGCGGCGCGCGGCCGTCCCGGAGGTCACCTATCCGCCGGAGCTGCCGGTCAGCCAGAAGAAGGACGAGATCCTCGCGGCGATACGTGACCACCAGGTCGTGATCGTCGCCGGGGAGACCGGCTCCGGCAAGACGACGCAGATTCCCAAGATCTGTATGGAGCTGGGCCGGGGTGTCCGCGGCCTGATCGGGCACACCCAGCCGCGCCGGATCGCGGCCCGTACGGTCGCCGAGCGGGTGGCCGAGGAGCTGAAGACGCCGCTGGGCGAGGCGGTCGGCTGGAAGGTCCGGTTCACCGATCAGGTCGGCGGCGACACCCTCGTCAAGCTGATGACGGACGGCATTCTGCTCGCCGAGATTCAGACGGACCGCGAGCTGCGCCAGTACGACACGATCATCATCGACGAGGCGCACGAGCGCAGCCTCAACATCGACTTCATCCTGGGGTATCTGGCGCAGCTGCTGCCCAAGCGGCCGGACCTCAAGGTGGTCATCACCTCCGCGACCATCGACCCGGAGCGGTTCTCGCGGCACTTCGGCCAGGCTCCGATCGTCGAGGTCTCCGGGCGTACGTATCCCGTCGAGGTGCGCTACCGCCCGCTGCTCGAGGAGGGCGGCCAGGACAGCGACCGGGACCAGATCACCGCGATCTGCGATGCGGTGGACGAGCTGCAGGCGGAGGGGCCGGGCGACATCCTGGTCTTCCTCTCCGGCGAGCGGGAGATCCGCGACACCGCCGACGCGCTGACAAAGAAGAACCTCCGGTCGACGGAGGTGCTGCCGCTGTATGCGCGGCTGTCGCACGCCGAGCAGCACCGCGTCTTCCAGCGGCATACGGGGCGACGCATCGTGCTGGCCACGAACGTCGCCGAGACCTCGCTGACCGTCCCGGGCATCCGGTACGTCATCGACCCGGGCATGGCCCGTATCTCCCGCTACAGCTTCCGCACCAAGGTGCAGCGCCTGCCCATCGAGCCGGTCTCGCAGGCCAGCGCCAACCAGCGCAAGGGCCGCTGCGGCCGGACGAGCGACGGCATCTGCGTCCGGCTGTATTCCGAGGACGATTTCCTCACCCGGCCGGAATTCACCGACGCGGAGATTCTCCGGACGAATCTGGCCTCCGTCATTCTGCAGATGACCGCGGCCGGCCTCGGCGACATCGAGAAGTTCCCGTTCATCGATCCGCCGGACCGCCGCAACATCAAGGACGGCATCGACCTGCTGAGCGAGCTGGGCGCGCTCGAGACGAACCAGAAGTCCCCGCAGCCGGGGCAGAAGGGGCAGCGGCTCACCCCGCTCGGGCGCAGGCTGTCCCAGCTGCCGGTGGACCCGCGGCTGGCACGGATGGTGCTGGAGGCGGACCGTAACGGCTGCGTCCGCGAGGTCATGGTCATCGCGGCGGCGCTGTCCATCCAGGACCCGCGGGAGCGGCCCTCGGACAAGCAGCAGCAGGCCGATCAGCAGCACGCCCGTTTCAAGGACGAGACGTCGGATTTCCTGGCGTTCCTCAACCTGTGGCGTTATGTCCGCGAGCAGCAGAAGGCGCTTTCCTCGTCCGCTTTCCGCCGGATGTGCCGGTCGGAGTTCCTGAACTATCTGCGGATACGCGAGTGGCAGGACATCTACTCGCAGCTGCGTACGGTCGCCAAGTCCATGGGCATCCATCTCAGCGAGGAGGATGCGGCCCCCGACCATATTCACACCGCGCTGCTTTCCGGTTTGCTTTCGCATATCGGACTGAAGGACACGGACGCCAAGAACGAATATCTCGGCGCCCGCAGCGCCAAGTTCGCCGTCTTCCCCGGCTCCGCGCTCTTCAAGAAGCCGCCGCGCTGGGTGATGTCCGCGGAGCTGGTGGAGACCTCCCGGCTGTGGGCGCGGGTGAACGCCAAGATCGAGCCCGAATGGGTCGAGCCGCTCGCCCAGCACCTGGTCAAGCGCACCTACAGCGAGCCGCACTGGGAACAGAAGATGGCCGCGGTGATGGCGTACGAGCGGGTCACGCTCTACGGCGTCCCGCTCGTCGCACAGCGCAAGGTCACCTACGGGCGGATCGACCCGGAGGTCTCGCGCGATCTGTTCATCCGCAATGCCCTGGTGGAGGGCGACTGGCGTACCCACCACCAGTTCTTCCATGACAACCGCAAACTGCTCGGCGAGGTCGAGGAGTTGGAGCACCGCGCCCGGCGCCGCGACATTCTCGTCGATGACGAGACGCTCTTCGACTTCTACGACCAGCGCATTCCGGAGGACATCGTCTCCGGCGCGCACTTCGACTCCTGGTGGAAGAAGAAACACCGCGAAGAGCCGGAGCTGCTGAACTTCGAGCACTCGATGCTCATCAATGAGTCCGCCGAGGCCGTCACCAAAGACGATTACCCCGATTCCTGGCGGCAGGGAAAGCTGAAGTTCACGGTCACGTATCAGTTCGAGCCGGGCGCGGACGCGGACGGTGTGACCGTCCACATCCCCCTCCAGGTCCTCAACCAGGTGTCCTCCGAGGGCTTCGACTGGCAGATCCCGGGGCTGCGCGAGCAGCTGGTGACGGAGCTGATCCGGTCGCTGCCCAAGCCGATCCGCCGCAACTACGTGCCGGCGCCGAACTTCGCGGCCCGCTTCCTGGACTCCACGGTGCCACTGCAGGGCGCCCTCACCACCTCTCTGGCCGCCGGGCTGCAGCGGATGGTGGGCGTGCCGGTTCAGGCCGCGGACTTCGACACCGCCAGGATTCCCGACCACTTGAAGATCACCTTCCGGGTGATCGACGAGCGGCGCCGCAAGCTCGCCGAGGACAAGGACCTGGAGGCGCTGCGGCTGAAGCTCAAGCCGAAGACCCGGGCCGCCATCTCCAAGGCCTTCGAGCAGGCCGCCGAGCGTCCCGCCAAGGACCGCAAGGGCGACGGCGCGGCACCGGCGGGTCCGGAGCAGCGCGCGGGGCTCACGTCCTGGACGATCGGCGCGCTGCCGCGCACCTTCGAGACCCGGCGCGCGGGCCAGCCGCTCAAGGCGTACCCGGCGCTGGTGGACGAGGGCAGCAGCGTCGCCGTACGGCTCTTCGACACCGAGGACGAGCAGCTGCAGGCGATGTGGGCCGGCACCCGCCGCCTCATCCTGCTCAACGTCCCCAGCAACCCCGCCAAGTTCGCCCAGGACAAGCTGAGCAACCAGCAGAAGCTCGCGCTGTCGCGTAATCCGCACGGCTCCATCCCTGCGCTCTTCGAGGACTGTGTGACGGCCGCGGCCGACCGCCTGATCGCGGCGCGGGGCGGCCCGGCGTGGGACGAGGAGTCCTTCCGCAAGCTGTTCGACGCGGTGCGCACGGACCTGGTGGACGCCACGCTGAAGACCATCCAGCAGGTCCAGGAAGTACTGGCCGCCTGGCAGGCGTGCGAGCGCCGGCTGAAGGACACGACGTTCCCCTCGCTGCTGCCGTCGCTGACGGACGTGAAGGAGCAGCTGGCGGCGCTGGTCAAGCCGGGCTTTGTGACGGCGCACGGCGCCAAGCGGCTGCCGGATCTGATGCGCTATCTGGTGGCCGTCGACCGCCGACTCCAGCAGCTGCCCACCAACGCCGAACGGGACCGCACCCGGATGGCGAAGGTGAAGGAGATGCAGGACGAATACGCCTGGCTGCTGGAGCAGTTCCCCAAGGGGCGCCCGGTGCCGGCCGCGGCCCGGGAGATCCGCTGGATGATCGAAGAACTGCGGGTGAGCTACTTCGCGCATGCGCTGGGGACCGCGTATCCGGTCTCGGACAAGCGCATCGTGAAGGCCGTGGATGCCGCCGCGCCCTGACGGGTGGGCAGCCACCGGTATCGAGTTCGACCGCACCCCCTGACCTGCTGTACAGTCTTGCTTCGCAGCCCGCCGCAAGCGGGAGGCAAACGCAAGGTCCTGTGGAGCAGTTTGGAGTGCTCGCCACCCTGTCAAGGTGGAGGCCGCGGGTTCAAATCCCGTCAGGACCGCATTTTTACGGCCCGCACCATCACCCGGTGCGGGCCGTTTGCTGTACGGCCGCGGCCACGCCCGCGGCGGGGCCGCCATCGGACCCACATCCCCCCGTGGACCGACCCGGACATCAACATCCGCGATGCGCAGAAGGTGTACGAC
>NZ_JBEZJZ010000127.1:0-22745 GCF_040651455.1 Streptomyces sp. NPDC048483 | reverse complement strand
GGAGCCCGGCAGCGCCGCCGCCAGGGCGTCCACATCGGACACCGTCCGCACCCGCGCGGTGAGTTCGGACAACCCCGCGGGGGTCAGCCGTCGGCGTCAGCCCTGTGGGTGGTGGTCATGGGGTCCTCGCGGACCGACTTCAGGTAGCCCTCGATCGCGTCGACGGCGCGGGAGGAGCCGCCGGCCTCGCGCGTGTAGCGCTGGAACTCATTCATCCGGTGCCTGATGCCGGCATCCGAGAGGACATGCGTCACGGCGTCCCGCAGCCGCTCCGGGGTCGCCTCTTCGTAGGGCACCTCGACGCCGATCCCGGTCTCCGCCACCCGGTCGGCGACCGCGGTCTGCTCGGGCATGACCGGCACAGACACCAGCGGCACCCCGAAGTACATGGCCTCGGTGGTACCGCCCATGCCGCCGCTGCTGACCAAGGCATCGGCACGGCGCAGCACGGCCGTCTGTGGCACCCAGCTGCGGGCTTCGAAGTGGGGCGGGAGGGGGCCGAGGTCCTCGGGCCGCAGGTGCCGACCGGTGGCCAGGACGACGTGACAGGGCACGTCGGCGAGTGCGGCAACACAGTTCCGCAGCAACTGCTCGCCCTTGTTGTAGCGGTGCGATCCCAGCGATACCAGGACCACAGGCAGGTCGGAGTCGGCGGGCGGCTCCCAGTGCCGGTCGTCGGCCCGAGCGCCGAGGCACGGTCCCACGAACACCACCCGATCGTCGTCGAACCGCTCATGGGCGTACTGGAAGGCTTTGGGCAGCACGGCCAGTGACAGCGGCTCCGCCTTCGAGTAGAACTCCTCCACCGACACGTCGAGCCCGTGCAAGGCGAGGAACTCGCCCAGCATGTCGGCCAGCATCCGGGAGACACCGGTCTCGGCCAGCATTCTGCTGGTCTCGGGCATCTTCTCGAAGAGGTTGAACTTGTCGTTGGCCGCGAAGGTGGGGAACACCTGCACCGCCGGACAGCCCAGCTTGAGGGAGATCATCCGGCCCACCGCGAGAACCGTGGCGTCGTAGAGCACCAAGTCCGGTGCGTCATCGGCGAAATGGGCCTCTGCGACGTCCCCGGCGTCCGTCGTCTGCCGGAACTGCGCCACCGACAGCTCGGCGGCGTTCTCCGGTGTGATGTCGACGGCTTCCCTCGCGAAGACCGGCTTCGACGCCGGGTGGAGGACGGCCGTGGCGCCGCCGGCCGCGACCCGCGCGGAGAATTCCTCGGTCGTCACCCACGTCACCCGGTGGCCCCTGCCCACCAGCTCTTCGACCAGCCCGAGGATCGGGGTGACGTGGCCGCCTGCGGCATAGCTGAACACGGCGATGTGGGCGGGGGGCATGGCTGGTCTCCTGTGGAGGCTCGCGAGGGGAGGGGCACTCCGGGGGCGGCGACCGCGCGCCCGGAGCTCGTCAGCGTTCGGGAGGGACTGTGTCGGCGGGGCCTAGATGCGTTCCACCGTCGTGCCGCGGAGCCTCAGCCCGCGCCTGCGCATGTAGAGCCGGCCGTAGCGTTTGCTGACGATCTGGAACAGCGCGATGCTCACCACGAACATGACCGTGGTCGCGGTGGGAACGGCGTCGACGTCCAGCCGGTAGGCGAGGATGAAGCGAACGATCCCGTCCAGGATGAACCCGACACCCCAGATCACGTTCGTGACCCGCATGATGTGGCGGATCTCCGCGTAGTCACGCCACAGCGCTTCCCACCTCGCGGTCGCGTCGGCCGAGGGCTGGAGGCTGATGACACCCTGGAAGATCGCGGGCCGCTTGTGCGTGGTGATCAGTAGCGCCACGCCGATCACCATGGTGAGCACACCGCTCTTGGCCAGGATCCAACGCGGGCTTCCGGTGATCAGGGAGGTCAGACCGCCGATGATGAGCAGGCTGAGGGTGAACAGGGCCACCGCATCCGGCTTGCCCTGCTTGGCGATCGCGTACAAGCTCTGCAGGAGCGGCGGCACACAGCCCAGCAGCAGAGCCCACAGCGGGCTGACCCCGGCGTCCCGCAGCCCGTAGTACAACCCGAGCGGCAGCACCAGGCTGATGAAGAGGGAGGTCAGCAGCTTGCGGCGAGAGGCGGCGATCTGCCTCTTCTCCTCAGCCGTGAACTGTCCCTTTTCCTGCGGCGCGGCGCCGTATTCCGCCTGCTGTCCCTGAGCACCGTATGCCCCGTAGGCAGCGCGATGGTTGCCACTTCCCGGCTGTTGCCCCTGGCTCATCTCAATGCTCTCCGATTCTGTTCCTGTGCTGCGCCCAGGCCCGAGTCCTGACGGTCAACCCAACGGTAGGGCCGCGCAGGGACCGGGGGTATCCGTATAGACCCCGAAGTGGGGTCTAGATAGACCCCCCTACGCGGGGGCTGGACCCACCCCAGCCGTGGGCAGGTTGAGCGTGATGGTGGTCGGTCCGCCGAGCGGGCTGGTGACGTGCAGGGTTCCGTCGAACGGGGTCAGCCGACGGGCGATGCCGCTCAGCCCGCTGCCCGGGCTCGGAGCCGCCCCGCCGCGGCCGTTGTCGGTGACCGTGACGACCAGCGCCGCGTCCGTGCACACCAGGCTGATCTCCACCCGGGTCGCGGCCGCGTGCTTGGTCACGTTGCTCAGCAGCTCGGACACCGCCAGATAGACGGCCGTCTCCAGTGGCTGCTCGACCCGCTCGGGGAGTTCCAGACGCACCGCGACGTCCAGCGGGCTGTCCATGGCGAGGGCGCGGACCGCGTCTCCGAGCCCCCGCTCGGCGAGCACCGGGGGGTGGATGCCGCGCACCAGATGACGCAGCTCCGCCAGCGCCTGCGCGGCCGCCTTCTGGATCTCCGACACGACCTCCTTGGCCGCCTCCGGGTCGGAGTCGACCAGGTGCTTGACCGTGTTGAGCTTCAGGCCGATCGCCAGCAGCCGGGCCTGCGATCCGTCGTGCAGATCGCGCTCGATGCGGCGCAGCTCCGCCGCCTGGGCGTGCGTGGCCATGGTCCTGGTCTCGGTGAGCTGCTCCACACGCTGGGCGAGCAGTGTGCCTCCGGTCGGGGCGAGCAGCAGCCGGGCCCACCGGACGTGCAGGCGCAGCAGCGGACCGGCGAGCGAGGCGCTGAGCACGATCAGCAGCAGGCCCGCGACGATGCCCGTCGCCGGTGCGCGCAGCTGCGACCAGTCACCGGGGACGAGCGCGAGCAGCAGGTGCCACGACGCCGCGGGGTCGTAATGGATGAAGGGCCCCGCCACGGGCCACCACAGCCAGGGCCACAGCAGTGCGAAGACGCCGATCAGCCCGGGCAGCGTCACCGGCAGCACCACGAGCGCCACCAGCACGGGATCGGTGGCCAGCCACACCAAGTCCCGCCAGGTTGCCACGTCGCTCCTGATCCACTGCACGCGACGGTGCTGGGCGGGCTGGCGTTGATTCGGATACAGGCGGTGGCCGGAGCGGTACATGCCGTCGGCGCGCCGCTGAGGTGGCGGCGGCTCGGGCAGATAGGGCGAGGGGACGTCGACGCCAGTGCGGTCCCTGACCAAGCGGCGGCTGAACTCGACCAGCCGGCGGGCCGGTGACGCCACAAGTTCCCACCACAGCACGGAAAGACCCAGCACGTGCAGCGCGACGAACGCCACACCGAGGAACGCAAGCATCACCAGCTCCGCGAACGCCACTCCGATCCGCACCGTCAGCCGGTGGAGCGCCACACCCGAACGCATCGCCGCCCGCACCGCGACCCCGTACCGGGATCGCGGACACGGGGCGAGCAGCAGCCGCGCCCCCTTCGCGTGCCACCGCAACAGCACCGGGCCGACTGCGAACCCGGCCGCCGCCACAACCACTCCCGTCGGCACCAGCCACGCGCCGGCCGCACCGGTGGTCTGCCAGGCGACGATGTAGGGGAACGGCGGTGCGCCTGCCCCCGCCAGCGCCAGGCAGCCACCGGCACAGACCAGCACCGCGGGTAAGGCCGCCAGGAACCCCCAGCTCAGCGGAGCCAGCAGCAGCCACGCCAGATCCCGCCAGGTCGCGTCGTCGTTGACGATCCAGCGCACCAGCAGCTGGTGCATGGGAATCCACGCGGAGCGGTACAGCTGGTTCTTGTATCGGTACAGTGCGTCCGTGTCCAGCTGGGGCAGCGCCGGTCGCGGCTGGTACGGCGAGGGAATCCCTATTCCGGACCAGCCGGCCGCGAGACGCCGCGTGAGGTCGGTGATGACGCGGCCCCGTTCCACTACGGTCACATGGACGTAGGGGATCTTGAGCAGATACGTGGCCTGAGCTGTGATCAGGACCGCTCCCAGCAGCACCAGTCCGGCAACATCGACCGCCCAGACCACAAGCCCCCGGGCCGGTGACAGCACCGCCGGGAGCAGCCAGGAACGCGCGGACCGCCGAGAATCGGGCCACCCTGCCGACGCCCGGCTGCGACCTGTGACCACGCTGGCTCCATCCTGCCTTCCGAAGCGACACCATGACCCGGCTCAGTGCGGGCCAGTCTTGCAGAGCCCGGGGTGTTGACCGGCCGGCCGGCGTACCTCAACGGAACAAGGGTGGACCAACGGCGATTTCCCGCCGTCGATCCACCCAGAGCGTCCGGTACGGATGCCCTACGCCTCGACCCAGCCGTGCTTCGTGGCGACCTCCGCCAGGCTCCGGCGGATTTGCAGAATCTGTTCCGCGGTCAGGCCCGGAGCGGCGGCGAGGAGAGTCTCGGTGACTTCCTGCGTGAACTCCCTGGCGGAAAGGACGTCGCACACGCCGTCCTCGACGCTCTCCTGTGACGGCGACTGCGCCAGGGAGAACGATGCGACGGGAGCGGTCCGCACGGCTCCTTCCACGAGCCGGACGTCGGCCGCCTTCGGACCGCGGTCCCCCTCTTCGACCTCGAACTCGACCACGGCCCCCGGAGCCATCAGGGACTTCTCCACGAGGAGGTCATTGACATGCAGAAAAACGTCTCCCCCACCGTTTTCCGGGGCCACGAACCCATAGCCGCGCACAGCATCGAACCGAATCACTTTGCCAGTAGCCACAACAACCCCACCATTTACACGGAATTCCACGGCGTCAACCTGGACACCGAGAAAAGATGCTAGGCACGGATGGCGAGCAGGGGAACCCCTAACACCCCCCTGTTCGCGGCGGGCGGCAGGCGCCCGCGTCCGCTACGCCTGCTGCGGGAGCAGCGAGGAAATCGTCCGGGAGACGGCGTCGATGACCCGCGGCGCCTGGTCGTTGAGGTAGAAGTGCCCGCCGGGATAGGTGTGCATCTCGAAGGAGGCATCGGTGTGCTCCTCCCATGCGCGCACCTCGTCGAGGGTCGCCTTGGGGTCATCGACGCCCGTGTGCGCCTGAATCGGAGCGGCGAGGCGGGGCCCGGGAGAGTAGCGGTAGGTTTCGGCCGCCCGGTAGTCGCTGCGGATGGCGGGCAGCACCATGCGCAGCAGCTCCTCGTCGCCGAACACCTGCGCCCCCGTCCCGTTGAGCGCACGCAGCTCGGCGATCATCCCGTCGTCGTCGCGGAGGTGGACGGACTCGTCTCGGTGCCGGGAGGGCGCGCGCCGGCCGGAGGCGAACACCACGAGCGGAACCGTGCCCCGGCGTTCCAGGCGCAGGGCCAGTTCGAAGGCGAGGGTGGCGCCCATGCTGTGCCCGAACAGGGCCAGGGGCCGGTCGGTCCACGGGCTCACCTCCTCGACCAGCGCGTCGGCGAGCGCGGGAAGCGAGTCGAGACACGGCTCGTGGCGACGGTCCTGGCGCCCGGGGTACTGGACGGCGAGCACGTCGACGGCGGGCGAGAGTGCCCTGGAGACGGGGAAGTAGAACGGTGCGGAGCCTCCTGCGTGCGGCAGGCAGAGCAGCCTGGCCCGCGCGTTGTCAGCCGGATGGAATCGGCGGATCCACGGGCTGGTGTCAGTGAGGTTCGCGGTCACCTGGCGTCCTTTCGTGCTGCTCGCTTCGGGAGGGCTGCCATGCCCCACGGCGAGCGGGTCTTGCATGAGCCTGCCTGGTGCCGGCGGCCGGTCACAACCCCTAACTTCTGCGGCACCGTGGTCAACGCCCCTCCCCCAGGCCCTCATTGAAGAATGACGGGTTAGGCTGGCCGCCGATCAGGCCGCGTCCCAACGCCGCCGTGGGGGTGCGCCGGAATCGCGATCAGCGACCGGTCCGCACGCCCGATCCTGACGGTGCGCGCCGCCGGAGAACCGGACGACGGGCCACCGTGCAGGAGCATCCGACCGAACCGACCCACAGCCCCCTTGAGGACCCGTGCCTGGCTCCCTCCTTGCCATCAGTGATCTGCACATCCGCTACCAGGAGAACCGACGGATACTTGAAGACATCCGACCCGAGTCGGACCAGGACTGGCTGCTGGTGCCCGGAGACGTGGCCGAGTACGCCGAGGACGTGGAGTGGGCGCTCGGTGTGCTCCGCGAACGGTTCGCCGAGGTCGTGTGGACGCCGGGCAACCACGAGTTGTGGACCGTGCCCGACGATCCGCTGCGGCTGCGCGGCGAGGAACGCTACCGCCATCTGGTCGACCGGTGCCGGGCGTTGGGCGTCATCACACCCGAGGACCCCTACCCCCTCTGGGAGGGCCCGCACGGCCCGGTGGTCATCGCCCCGCTGTTCCTCCTGTACGACTACACGTTCCTGACGAGTGGGCACCTCACCAAGGCGCCGGCACTGGAGGCAGCGTACGAGTCGGGGGTCGTGTGCACCGACGAGTTTTACCTCGACCCGTACCCCTACCCCGACCGGGAGAGCTGGTGCCGGGCACGGGTGGCCTGGACCGAGACCCGCCTCGCGCAGGTGCCGGAGGACCTGCCGACGCTGCTGGTCAACCACTACCCCCTCATCCGGGAGCCGTTGAACATCCTGCGCTACCCGGAGTTCGCCATGTGGTGCGGCACCACGGCCACCGCCGACTGGCCGGTGCGGTTCCGCGCCTCCGCCGTGGTCTACGGGCATCTGCACATCCCCCGGCTGATCCGGGCGGACGGCATCCCGCACCACGAAGTCTCCCTGGGCTACCCCCGGGAGTGGAAACCGCGGCCGGGGACACCCGGTCGCCTGACCAGAATCGTGCCCGGCCCACACCGCGCGCCGGCCCCGGGAACTGAGAGAACGACGTGATAGCCGAGCTACTGCCCTCGCCCGTCGAGACCGCCCAAGCCTTCACGGACACCGGCACCCTGCCCGGGCTGTTTCCACAGGAAGCCGCGCTGGTGAGCAAGGCGATCCCGGAGCGCCGCGGGGAGTTCGCCACCGTGCGCGCCTGCGCCCGCCAGGCTCTGGCCCGCTTCGGCCACGGTCCGGTGCCGATCCTGCCCGGCGAGCGCGGCGCCCCGCAGTGGCCGGACGGCTTCGTGGGAAGCATGACGCACTGCCTGGGATACCGGGCGGCCGCCCTGGCGCGCGCGACCGACATGCTCACCATCGGCGTGGACGCGGAACCGAACAAGCCGCTGCCCGGTAGCGGAGTCGCGGAGTCCGTCCTGCGCCCCGCCGAACGGGAGCACGTCGCACGGCTGACGGCCGACCGCCCAGACGTCTTCTGGGGACGGCTCATCTTCAGCGCCAAGGAGAGCGTGTACAAGGCGTGGTATCCCCTGACCCGCCTGTGGCTGGACTTCGAGGAAGCCGAAGTCCGGGTGCACCCCACCGCCGGCACCTTCCACGCCCGGCTCCTGGTGCCCGGCCCCGAGGTGAACGGGACCAGACTGCCAGGGTTCGACGGGCGATGGGTGGTGCGCGACGGCCTCATCGTCACGACGATCGCCGTCCCTCGGGTCTTCCCCGTCGTCGGTCCGTCATAGCGACGAGCACAAAGGCCTCCTGCCAGCACTTGCCGAGCAACCCGTGCGGACGAACAGCAGCGGCTGGTGAGCCGGTCTTGAGCGCTCGGGCACAACCAGACGGCTGAGGAGAGTTCCCCGTATGTGGATGGGGTGTGGGCGATCCACGCGTTCAGTGCACCGAGAGCGAAGAGAGCAGGGCGATCAGCCGGATGAATCGGAGGGCGTGCGTCGACAGAAGGGGGCTCCTCATCGGGTCACCCGGCGGGCCGCTTACCGTTTCTCCCGGAAAACCGCGGCATTCCCTGCCCTGAAGGGAAGCCACAGCGAAGCCCTGACCTGCCCCGCTCGAACTGACGGCGCGTCAGCAAGCAGGATCAACGAGCGTCAAATGGGCGTCATGGGCGTCATTTCAGCGTCAAGACATCGCCCGTAACGCCCACAGCGCGCCTCATGCGCACCGAAGAAACCGCAGGTCAGGCGCTCTTAGCCGCCCGCTCCAAAATCACCACGCACTCCACATGATGCGTCATCGGAAACAGATCGAACGCCCTCATCCGCCGCGGCGCATACCCCGCCTCGCCGAAGTACTTCAGGTCGCGGGCCAGGGCGGCCGGGTCGCAGGCGACGTAGGCGATGCGGCGGGGTGTGAGGGCGGCGAGGTGGCCGACGGTCTTCTTGCCGGCGCCGGCGCGGGGCGGGTCGAGGACGACGAGGTCGACGTCGGTGATGCCGGTGCGGGGGAGGATCTGGTCGACCTTGCCGTGTTCGATGCGGACGCGGTCCAGGTCGTCGAGGTTGTGGCGGGCGTCCTCGACGGCGCGCTTGCCCGACTCGATGCCGAGGACCGCGCCCTTGTCACCGACGCGTTCGGCGAGGGCGCCGGCGAAGAGGCCGACGCCGCAGTACAGGTCGAGGGCCATATCGCCCTTCTTGGGCATCAGGCCCTGCATGACGGCCTCGACGAGGAGGTCGGCAGCCTTCGGATGGACCTGCCAGAAGCCGCCGTGGCCGACCCGCCAGGTGCGGTCGGCGGCGCGTTCGCGGACGAAGGGGCGGCCGTGGACCCGGTGGATCTGTTCGTCCTTTTCGCCGATGCGGAGGACGGAGACGGGCTTGTCGAGTTCGACGATCGGGAGGCGGCCGCCGGGCTTGGGGGTGAGGATGACCTGGCGGTCGTGGGAGCCGGTGGCGGCGATCGCCTCGATGCCGGCGATCGTCGGCCACTCACGCTGCTCGATGCCCAGTTCGGAGATGCCGGGGGCGGCGATCATGCAGTGATCGACCGGCTCGATGTCATGGGAGCGGTGCTTGCGCAGGCCCGCGCGGCCCTCCGCGTCGACGGCGTACTGGACGCGGGTGCGCCAGGCCGGTACCTCGCCCTTGGCGACCTTGTCGCCGGGGGCGGGCTCGACGGTGCCGTCCCAGTGGGCGTCCTCGGCGGACAGCCCGGCCAGCCGCTCCAGCTGTTCGGCGACGACCGAGGCCTTCAGCCGGCGCTGGGCGCCGGGCGCGGCGTGCTGCCAGTCGCAGCCGCCGCACTTGCCGGGGCCGGAGAAGGGGCAGGGCGCCTCGACGCGGTCCTTGGAGGCGGCATGGATCGTCACGGCGTCGGCGCGCAGGAAGCGGTCGCCTTCTTCGCCGTGGGTGACGCGGGCCGTGACGCGCTCGCCGGGGAGGGTGTGGCGTACGAAGAGGACCTGGCCTTCCTCCGTACGGGCGACGCAGTGACCGCCGTGGGCGACCGGGCCGACCTCGACCTCGTACTCCTCGCCGACCAGCGACTTCTTGGGTTCTGTCTGCATGGCGGGGAGGGCTCCTGGGGTGGGGGCGCGGGACGACGGGGGTGACGGCCGGCCTCCGGTGTGGAGGCCAGCCGTCAAGTCTACGTCCCGTGGTGCGGTGCCCCTTACTTCTCCGCGGCGGCCGCCTTCTCCTTCTTCTCCTTCTTCGGCTGGGTGGCGACCGGACCACGCCGTACCGCGCCCGGAGCGTTCCACTCGGCGCGCTTGCGGGCCCGCAGCTTGGCAGCCTCGGAGGAGTCCAGCTGCCAGGGGACGGAGGTGACCATCACGCCGGGTGTGAACAGCAGGCGGCCCTTGAGGCGCAGGGCGCTCTGGTTGTGGAGCAGGTGCTCGTACCAGTGGCCGACGACGTACTCGGGGATGAAGACCGAGACGGCGTCGCGCGGGCTCTCCCGGCGCAGCGACTTGACGTGGTCGATGAACGGGCGGGTGATCTCGCGGTAGGGGGAGGCGAGGACCTTGAGGGGGACCTCTATGCCGCGCCGCTCCCACTCCTCCTTGAGCGCCTTGGTGTCGGCCTGGTCGACGTCGACGCTGACCGCCTCGAGGGTGTCCGAGCGCATCAGCTTGGCGTAGTTCAGGGCGCGCAGGGTGGGCTTGTGGACCTTGGAGACCAGGACGATGGAGTGCACCCGGGAGGGGCGTACGACGTCGTCGTCGGGGGTGTCCTCGGCGGCGATCTCGTCGGCGACGCGGTCGTAGTGGCGGCGGATCGCGCTCATGGTGACGAAGAAGATGACCATGCCCAGCAGCGCCACCCATGCGCCGTGGGTGAACTTCGTCAGCAGGACGACGACGAGGACGAGACCGGTGAAGAAGGCGCCGAAGGCGTTGATGGCCCGGGAGCGGTGCATCCGGCGGCGCTTGGCCGGGTCCTTCTCGGTCAGCAGATGACGGTTCCAGTGACGGACCATGCCGATCTGGCTGAGTGTGAAGGAGACGAAGACGCCGACGATGTAGAGCTGGATGAGGCGGGTGGAGTCCGCGCCGTAGAGGTAGACCAGTACGGCGGCGGCGCCGGCCAGCAGGACGATGCCGTTGGAGAAGGCCAGGCGGTCGCCGCGGGTGTGCAGCTGGCGGGGCAGATAGCGGTCCTGGGCGAGGATCGAGCCCAGCAGCGGGAAGCCGTTGTAGGCGGTGTTCGCGGCCAGGAAGAGGACCAGTGCGGTGGCGGCGGCCAGGACGACGAAGAGGAACGAGCCGTTGCCGAAGACCGCGGAGGCGACCTGGGAGATAACCGGGTCCTGGGTGTAGCCCGAGCCGAGCGGCTTGCCGTGGTCCAGCAGGTCCTTGGCCGGGGTCTCCGCCATCTTGACGTGGGTGGTCATGGCCAGCGCGATGATGCCGCAGAACATGGTGACGGCCAGGCCGCCCATGAGGGCCAGCGTGGTGGCGGCGTTCTTGGACTTCGGCTTGCGGAAGGCCGGCACACCGTTGGAGATCGCCTCGACGCCGGTGAGCGCCGCGCAGCCGGAGGAGAAGGCCCGCAGGAGGAGGAAGATCAGCGCGAAGCCGGCCAGGCCGCCCTGTTCCGCGTGGATGGTGAAGTCGGCGGTGGGGGCCTTCATGGTGTCGCCCATGACCCAGCCGCGGACCGCGCCCCAGGCGATCATGATGAAGACGCCGGCCACGAAGACGTAGGTGGGGATCGCGAAGAGCTTGCCCGACTCCTTGACCCCGCGCAGATTCATCACGGTGAGCAGGACGATGACGGCGATCGCGCAGAGGGTCTTGTGCTCGACGACGAACGGGATCGCGGAGCCCAGGTTCTCGATTCCGGAGGAGATGGAGACCGCGACGGTCAGGACGTAGTCGACCAGCAGGGCGCTGGCGACGGTCAGACCGGCCTTGGGCCCGAGGTTGGTGTTGGCGACCTCGTAGTCACCGCCGCCGCTCGGGTAGGCGTGCACGTTCTGCCGGTACGACGCCACGACGGTGAACATCAGCACCACGACCGCGACCGCGATCCAGGGGCTGAAGCTGTAGGCACTCACACCCGCGACGGACAGGACGAGCAGCACCTCGCCCGGCGCGTACGCCACGGAGGAGAGCGGGTCGGAGGCGAAGACGGGGAGTGCGATGCGCTTGGGAAGGAAGGTCTCCCCCAGCTTGTCGCTGCGCAGTGCGCGCCCGATCAGGATCCGTTTGGGCACGTCGGTCAGTTTGGACACGGAGAGGATGCTAAAGGTTCGTCAAGGGTCGTGCCCAGTCGTCGCCCGTGCGGGTGGCCGCTACGGGCTGCGCTGCGGCACTTCTGACCTGCGCAGCGCCGCCCCGGCACGCGGCACCCGCACATAATCCGCACGTCCTGAGCACACCTCGCCTACGAAACGCACGATGTGCGTGGGGTACGTGGTGTTCGTCACGGTTGCCGGTTTCCGACCCCCCGCGCCTCGGCCGGGCGCGGGCGCCTGGCCAGCAGATCGCCCAGCCCCTGGCGGGTGGCGGCGAGCAGCACCCGGTCCTGGGGGCGCAGCACGTATCCGTCGCCCAGCTCGTGGACCAGGCGCGCGGGCCCGCGTTCCCCGTCCGGCGGGGGCGCCGCGGCGGCCGGCTCCCCCGCCGCCTCGTCGGGCGCGGAGGTGTCTACGGCCAGCACCCGCAGCCGCCCCGGCCGCAGCACCTCGCCGACCGTACGGCCCTCCAGGGCGGCATGGCCCCGTACCTCGACGCGGGCGACGAGCAGCACCCGGCGTTCGACGGGAATCGCCCCCAGGATCTGCCGGCCCATCATCGCGCCGGCGAAGGCGGGTGCCGCCAGGAAGGAGACGCTGCGGCTGCGGGTCAGCGCATGCGGGTGCGCGGCGCGCAGGGTGCGGTAGACAGCGGTGGCGAACCGGTCGTCGAACAGCCGCAGCGTCACCCGCAGCCGGGGCTTGACCGAGCGGGCGTAGAGGGCGGCCTCCAGGTTGGTGGTGTCCTCGCTGGTCAGGGCGAGCAGCGTGTGCGCCCGGTCGACCTTCGCGGCCTCCAGGACGCCCTCGTCGGTGACGTCCCCCAGGACGGTCGGCACCCGCAGCCGGCGGGCCAGCGCGATGCCCCGCGCCTCCGGGTCGGCCTCGATGCACACCACCGGGATACCCAGCTCGTGCAGCCGGGTCAGCACCCGCGTGCCCACCTTGCCGAGCCCGAGCAGCACCACGTGCCCCGACAGCCCGCGCGGCGGACGGCGCAGCGCGGAGGCGCTGCGGAAGGTGCCCAGGCCCTCGAAGGCCGCGGCGACCAGCACCGGCAGCAGCAGCATCCCGGTGAGCCCGGAGAGCAACTGGATGACCTTGCGGGGCAGCGGTTCCTCGAGCGCGGGTTCGTCGATGGCGAAGAGGTCGAGGAGGGTGAGGTAGGCGGCGTGCAGCGGTTGTTCACCGGTGGTGAGGGTGGAGGCGACGGCCAGCGCTAAGACGGCGCCGACGACACCGGCCAGCGACCAGCGCAGCCGCCGGGAGAAGAGGGAGGCGAGCGGCGCTCCGCGGCCGCGGAGCAGGCGGGGGCGCACCGTCCGGCCCGTATAGGAGACGGTCTCCAGGACGATGGTGCTGCGCCCGGCGGCCTCCGCGGCCGCCGCGTCGTCGGGCAGCAGCACCGGGCCCTCGTCCCCGGCCGCCGCACCCGGTGCCGGACGGTGGGCGGCGGACGGGAGAACGGCGGGACCGGTGGCTGAGTCCGGATCGGTGGCCGAGGCGGACAGCACCGCGAGCGTGCACAGGCCCGGCCCGGCCGGCCGCCCCGGCGGGACCGGCGCCCGTTCCACCGCACGCAGCAGCAGCCCGTCCGCCTCAATGACCTTGCTGGTCCCGGCGACCGCTGTGGCCGCCAGCGCCGGCGCCACCGTGTCGGCATCGGACAGCACGGTCGTGGACGCATCGACGCTCCCGGCGTCCTCGCCGCCCGGGGACCCCACCGCCGCGGCCTGGTCGAGCAGCGCCTCCAGATGCTGGCCGAGTTTGCGGTTGTAGAGCCGGATCACCAGCCGCAGCCGGGGGTTGAGGCGGCGGGCGCGCAGCGCGGCATGGATGTTGAGCTCATCGTCGTCGTAGACCAGCGCCAGTGCGCCCGCCTCCGGGATGCCCGCCGCCGTCAGCGCGGCATCGTCCGCCTCTACCGCCTCCAGGATCCGTACCGGCTCCTCCGGCGCCTCGTCGTCGTCCTCTGCCCCGGCACCCGGCAGCGGATCGTTCGGCAGCAGCGTTGTCCGCGCCATCGCCGCCGACACCCTCCCCAGCAACGCCGTCGCCCGGCCGAGCGCACGGGCCGGCGGCGGAATACGGGGCCGGTGCGGCTCCCGGGCGGAGGGGACGACCAGCGTCACCCGTTCGCCGTAGACGTCCTTGAGTTCCGCGGCGAGCCGGTGCGCGAGCGCATCGTCACCACAGACCACCATGTGCGGGGTGTGGCAGCCCTGTTGGGGCTGCTGAGGCAGGTTGGGCACACCTCGTAGCGTGCCTTACGGGCTCCGCACGGCGCAGCCCGGCCGCAGCACGGGGCCGCCACCCACACCCGGCCGGGGGCATTCTCGCTCCTCACCGGGCGGTTACCGGGCGGCGGGATACGGCTACGGTTGTACCCGGACCGCGGTGCGCCCAACGCGCCTGTTGACGCGCGCGGGGTCCCGGTCGCGAACAGTTGCCTCGCGGCCGCAAGTAGTGACCGCGTGTCGCCGGCACTCGGGGACGAAAGAGTTGAGCAGGGTGTTTGGGCAGGTCAGCGCGCTAATTCAGGGCACGGGGTAATCAGCATGCACATCGTCATCATGGGGTGTGGTCGCGTGGGCTCCGCGCTCGCGCAGACCCTGGAGAGCCAGGGGCACACCATTGCGGTGGTCGACCAGGACCCGACCGCGTTCCGCCGCCTGGGCTCGGCCTTCGGCGGCCGCAGGGTGACCGGCGTCGGCTTCGACCAGGACACGCTCCGCGAGGCCGGTATCGAGGAGGCGGGCGCGTTCGCCGCCGTCTCCAGCGGCGACAACTCCAACATCATCGCCGCCCGGGTGGCCCGCGAGATGTTCGGCGTCGAGAATGTCGCGGCCCGCATCTACGACCCGCGCCGCGCCGAGGTCTACCAGCGCCTGGGGATCCCCACCGTCGCCACCGTCCGCTGGACGGCCGACCAGATGCTGCGCCGGCTGCTGCCCTCGGGCGCCGAGCCGATGTGGCGCGACCCCAGCGGCGGCGTCCAGCTCGCCGAGGTGCACACCGCCACGGCGTGGGTCGGCCACAAGATCAGCAAGCTGCAGGACGAGACCGGCGTCCGCGTCGCCTTCCTCACCCGGCTGGGCGAGGCGATGCTGCCGACCTCGCAGACGGTGCTGCAGGAAGGCGATCTGGTGCACGTCATGATGCGCACCGACGAGCTCGAAAAGGTCGAGGCGGCATTCGCCACGGGGCCCGAGGAGGCGCACGCATGAGGGTCGCAATCGCGGGCGCCGGCGCGGTGGGCCGTTCCATCGCCGGTGAGCTGCTGGAAAACGGCCACGAGATCCTGCTGATCGACAAGGCGCCGACCGCCATTTCCGTCGAGCGGGTGCCGCTGGCGGAGTGGCTGCTGGCCGACGCCTGCGAGATCACCTCGCTCGACGAGGCCGCGCTGCAGCGCTGCAACGTCGTCATCGCGGCGACCGGCGACGACAAGGTCAACCTCGTCGTCTCGCTGCTCGCCAAGACCGAGTACGGCGTGCCCCGGGTGGTCGCCCGGGTCAACAACCCGAAGAACGAGTGGCTCTTCAACGAGGCCTGGGGCGTCGATGTCGCGGTCTCCACACCGCGCCTGATGTCGGCCCTGGTCGAGGAGGCGGTGAGCGTCGGCGACCTCGTACGGCTGCTGCGCTTCAGCCACGGCGACGCCAACCTCGTCGAGCTCACCCTGCCCCCGGAGGCCGCGCTGGCCGGCACCCGGGTCGGCGATGTGGAGTGGCCCGAGGACACCTCCCTGGTCACGATCATCCGCGGTACGCGGGTGCTCACGCCCAACAAGGAGGACGCGCTGGAGGCGGGCGACGAGCTGCTGTTCGTCGCGGCCCAGTCGCGCGAGGAACAGCTGGAGGATCTGCTGTCGGTGCGGCGGACGGACGCCTAGCGCCGCCGCACGCGCACCACGCGCCGGGGCCCGGGAACCAAGCGGTTCCCGGGCCCCGGCGTCGTGCGGGTCCGTCGGCGGCGGTCCGTCAGCGGCGGTGGCGCGGCCCGTGCCGCGGCTCGGCGGTCTGAGCGGCCATGTCCTGAGGGACGCCGTCGGCGACGCCGTCCAGCACCTCGTCCCCGGTGTGGCGCCGCTCCGCGGCCTCCCGCTCCGCCTTCTCCCGCTCCTCCGCCGCCTCCATCTCCGCGAAGACATCGATGGGCGGCGGCGCCTTCGTCAGAAAGACCCAGGTCAGCCAGACCGCGAGCAGGAACGGCGGGATCTTCAGCGCCACCAGCACCCAGCCGAGCTGCGCGGTGTCCGCCCACCAGTACAGCGGGAAGAGAATCGCGCACTTGGCGAGCAGGATCAGTCCCCAGGCCCAGCTGGCCTTGGCATAGGCCTTCTTCCGGCCTGGGTTACGGGTGCGCCAGGAGAGGTTCTCCTTGAACACCGGGCCCAGCATCAGACCGATCAGCGGGAAGCCCACGATCGTGGTGAGGATGTAGGCGACGGCCAGCCCGAAGGTGTAGATCATGCCCGGCAGATAGAAGTCCTTGGCATTGCCGGTCATCATCGCGAAGACCACACCGAAGGCCACGCCGAAGACGCCGCTGAAGGCGTGCTTGACGGTGTCCCTGCGGACCAGGCGGACGGCCGTGAGCACCAGGGAGACGGCCAGCGCGGCGATCGCCGAGAAGTGCAGGTCCTTGTTGACCGTGAAGATCGCCACGAACAGCAGACCGGGGAGCACCGTCTCCGCCGTGCCGCGGATGCCGCCGAAGGCATCGAAGAGCGCCTTCTCGGTCACCGCTCTGCCATCGGCATCCTGGGCGGCGTCCGGGCCGGACGCGGCGGGCGCATCTGCTGCGGATGCGTCGGCGGTCGGTCGGTCGGTGGCGGATCGGTCGGTGGTGGGTCGGTCGTAAGACGTCACCGGCTACTCCTGTCCGAGCGGTCGGAGTTCGTACTTCGGGTTGAAGAGCACCCGGCGTCCGTGACTCATGGAGACCCGGCCCGAGGCGATGAGCTTACGGCCCGGCTCTATCCCGACGATGGAACGGCGGCCGAGCCACACCACATCGAGCGCGGCGGAACCGTCGAACAGCTCCGCCTCCAGCGCGGGCACGCCGGCTCGCGGCCGCAGTGTCACATGCCGCAAGGTGCCGGTGACCTTCACTATCTGGCGGTCATCGCAGTCGCAGATACGGGTACACCCCGTCGCCTGCGTGTCCTGCTGCAGCTCAGCGCTCTGCAGCTCCTCCTCGGAGGACGACAGCCTGTCGAGCATTCGGCGGAAACGACCGGCCGGCTTCTCGGATCGGGTCCCAGCACTCATATCCCCAGCGTACCGGTGGCCCGCGCCGGAGATCACGGGCCGTTCGGCAACGTCGTGGCCTGCGCCGGTGCTCGACGTCATGGCCGGCGTCACTGCTCGACGTCATGGCCGGCGTCACTGCTCGAACCGGTACCCCATCCCCGGCTCGGTGATGAAGTGCCGAGGATGCGACGGATCGCCCTCCAGCTTGCGGCGGAGCTGGGCCATGTAGACCCGCAGATAGTTGGTCTCGGTCCCGTACGAGGGCCCCCACACCTCCTGGAGCAGCTGCTTCTGGCTGACCAGACGGCCCGAGTTGCGGACCAGTACCTCCAGGAGGTGCCACTCGGTGGGGGTGAGGCGGATGTCGCGGCCGGCGCGGTTGACCTTCTTGGCGGCGAGGTCGACGGTGAAACCGTCCGTCTCGACGACCACCTCGTCCTCGGCGGGCCCGGTCGGCTCGGCGCGGCGTACCGCGGCCCGGAGCCTGGCCAGCAGCTCGTCCATGCCGAACGGCTTGGTGACGTAGTCGTCCGCCCCCGCGTCCAGCGCCTCGACCTTCTCGTCCGAGGTCTGACGGGCGGAGAGCACCAGGATCGGCACCCGCGTCCAGCCCCGCAGCCCCTTGATCACCTCGACCCCGTCCATATCGGGCAGGCCGAGGTCAAGGACGATGACATCGGGGTGGCGGGCGGCGGCAAGTTTGAGGGCGGTGGCGCCGTCGGGGGCGGCGTCCACCTCGTACTTGCGCGCCTTCAGGTTGATCACGAGGGCGCGGACGATCTGCGGCTCGTCATCGACCACAAGCACCCGGTTCACTGGCGTTCTCCTCGTGGTGTCGGATTTCCGCGGGCCGGGCCCGCGGAACGTGTGCTGAGTGTGGTCCGTACGGCCCGGCTCATGTCGTGGCCTGGACCGGAAGGTCGGGTCTGACCGGCGGCCGGCCGGGTGCGGCCCGCAGAGTGAGGACCATGGTCATCCCGCCCCCCGGGGTGTCCTCGGCGGCGAGCGTGCCGCCCATCGCCTCCGCGAAGCCGCGCGCCACCGCCAGGCCCAGGCCCACTCCGGCGCCGCGCGGGGCGTCACCGTAGCGCTGGAACGGCTCGAAGATCCGGTCCTTGGCGCTGTCGGGGACGCCCGGGCCGCGGTCGGCGATCCGCAGCTCCACCCGGTCGCCGAGCGCGCTGGCCGAGACCAGCACCGCGTCCCCGTCCGGGCTGTACTTCACGGCGTTCTCGACGAGATTGGCGACTGAACGTTCCAGCAGCCCCGGATCGACGGCGACGATCGGCAGCTCCTCGGGGATGTCGAGGGTGACGCTGCCCTCCGGTACGCCGCCGAGCGCCATCGGGACCACCTCGTCGAGGTCGATCTCGCGGATCAGCGGGGTGACCGTGCCGGTCTGCAGCCGGGACATGTCCAGGAGGTTGCCGACCAAGTGGTCCAGCCGGTCCGCGCCCGCCTCGATACCGGCCAGCAGCTCCGCCTCGTCCTCCGGGGACCAGGCGACGTCGTCGGAGCGCAGGGAGGTCACGGAGGCCTTGATGCTCGCGAGCGGCGTCCGCAGGTCGTGGCTGACGGCGGCCAGCAGCGCCGTACGGATGCGGTTGCCCTCGGCCAGCTCCCGGGCCCGCTCCGCCTCGCCCACCAGCCGCTGCCGGTCCAGTACGACGGCGGCCTGGGCGGCGAACGCGGCCAGCACCCGGCGGTCCTCCGCGGGCAGCACCCGGCCGGTCAGGGCCAGCGCCATGTGGTCGCCCACCGGCATGTCCACGTCCGCGTCCTCGGGGCGCCGCAGCGGCTTGTCGTCGGCGCCGTCGGCGCCGCCGGCCCGGCCCGCGCAGGTCCAGGGGGCGACATCGCTGCTGCGCTCCAGCAGCGCCACCGTGTCCATGCCAAAGGTCTCCCGCACCCGCTCCAGCAGGGCGTCCAGCGTCGTCTCGCCGCGCAGCACACTGCCCGCCAGGAAGGAGAGGATCTCCGACTCGGCGCGCAGCCTGGCGGCCTGATGCGTACGGCGGGCGGCAAGGTCCACCACCGAGGCGACCGACACCGCGACCGCGAAGAAGACGACGATCGCGACGATGTTCTTCGGGTCGCTGACGGTGAGGGTGTGGGTCGGTGGCGTGAAGTAGAAGTTCAGCAGCAGCGAGCCGACCGCCGCCGATGCCAGCGCCGGCAGCTGCCCGCCGAGCAGCGCCGCGACGACGGTCAGGAACAGGAACAGCAGCACGTCATTGGCCAGCCCGGGACCGTTGGCGATGGCGGTCAGCAGCAGCGACAGCAGCGCCGGACCGGCCACCCCGACGAGCCAGCCGGCGATGATCCGGGCCCGCCCCAGCCGCGCACCGCGCGCCACCGGCAGCCCCCGGCCCTTGGCGACCTCGTCGTGGGTGACGATGTGGACGTCGAGATCGGGACCCGAGTCGCGGGCGACGGTCGCG
This sequence comes from Streptomyces sp. NPDC048483, assembly GCF_040651455.1. Lineage (NCBI taxonomy): Bacteria > Bacillati > Actinomycetota > Actinomycetes > Kitasatosporales > Streptomycetaceae > Streptomyces > Streptomyces sp. NPDC048483. The sequence continues at coordinate 3,298 of NZ_JBEZJZ010000127.1, read as the reverse complement.
CCCACCCCCGGCCCGAAGATGTACTGCCAGGCCTTGCGGCGGCTCGACCCGAGCACGATCTGGGTGGCGTTCACCCCGCGAGCGAACTCCAGCAGGGCGAGCGGGATGTCGTCGCCGATGACGTGATGGAACGTACCGCCGAGGTCCTCCACCAGCGTGCGCTGCACGGCGAGTTCCTTGGGCGAGGCCGAGGTCAGTCCGTCGCTGCGGGCTATGTAGACGGCGAGCACCTCGCTGCCCGACCCCTTGGCCGCCATCCGGGCCGCGCGGCGGATCAGCGTACGGCCCTCGGGGCCCCCGGTCAGACCGACCACTATGCGCTCGCGCGCCTGCCAGGTGGAGCGGATCGAGTGCTCCGCCCGGTACTCCTGCAGATATTCGTCCACCCGGTCGGCGACCCACAGCAGCGCCAGCTCGCGCAGCGCGGTGAGGTTGCCCGGCCGGAAGTAGTTGGAGAGCGCGGCGTCGACCTTGTCGGACTGGTAGATGTTGCCGTGCGCCATACGGCGGCGGAGCGCCTGTGGCGACATGTCGACCAGCTCGATCTGATCGGCCCGGCGCACGACTTCGTCCGGAACGGTCTCCTGCTGCCGCACACCCGTTATCGACTCGACGACATCCCCGAGCGACTCCAGATGCTGGATATTGACCGTCGAGATCACATTGATCCCGGCTTCCAGCAGCTCCTCGATGTCCTGCCAGCGCTTGCCGTTGCGCGAACCGGGGACATTGGTGTGCGCGAGCTCGTCGACCAGCGCCACGGCCGGCCGGCGCTCCAGTACCGCGTCCACGTCCATTTCGGTGAACGACGTACCGCGGTACTCCAGCTCCCGGCGCGCGATGTGCTCAAGCCCGTGCAGCATCACCTCGGTTCGGGGCCTGCCATGGTGCTCGACGAACCCCACCACGACATCCGTACCGCGCTCCATGCGCCGGTGTGCCTCGGAGAGCATCGCGTACGTCTTGCCGACGCCCGGTGCCGCGCCGAGATAAATCCGTAGCTTGCCGCGTGCCATGGCCCCATTGTCTTACGTCAAGGCTGCCCCCACCGGGCTGAACCTCCTGTGACCCTACAGACCCCACAGGCGGACAAAAGCCGCAGGTGGCGGCTGTGCGTCGGGTTTTGACGCGACTCTGATGCGCGGGCCGCTCCACTCTGATACGGCGGCCCGCGCGCCAGGAAACCCCCTCGCACGGGCCCGCGCCGGCTGCGAGGATCCCCGCATGACCGAGGTACGTACCGCGCATACCGCCGATCTGGACGCCGTGGCCCGCAAGGCGGCCCGCACCCTGCTGTACGACGTCTTCGACGACATGACCGCGGAGGACTGGGAACACGCACTCGGCGGCATCCATGCGCTGGTCCACGAGGACGGCGAACTGATCGGCCACGCATCCGTCGTCCAGCGCCGCCTGCTGCACAGCGGCCGGGCGCTGCGCTGCGGCTACGTCGAGGGCGTCGGCGTCCGCGCGGACCGCCGCGGCCGGGGCCATGGCGCGGCCATGATGGACGCCTTGGAACGCGTGATCCGCGGCGCCTACGACCTCGGCGCACTGGGCGCCGCCGATGACGCCGCGGACTTCTATGCGGCACGCGGCTGGCAATTGTGGCGCGGCAGCTCCTGGGTCCTGACCCCCGACGGCATCCGCCGCACCACCGACGAGGACGGCTGCCTCTACGTCCTGCCGACGACGGCGCCTCTCGACCTCGACGCGGACCTGATGTGCGACTGGCGGGAGGGGGATGTCTGGTAGGCGGGGCCTCCTCCCACCTCGCCTCCCCACCCCTGGGGCCCAACACCGCCCCACCACCCCGGCCCCCGCACCGACACTGGCGCAAGGCGATTTCAGCTGGGGTTCTCCGCGTGCGTGAGCGTCTCCCAGCCGACGAAGAGGTTGTTGGAGCCGGCCGGACGCCGCCGCTCGGTCAGTTTCCCGGTGTTGGTCATCTCATGACCCATCCGGTTGTGCAGCGCGTTGTAGCCGACCTCGGTGACCGGACCGAGCCCGCGCTTGACGCTGCCGCCGCACAGCCACGGCGGCGGAGCGGTGCCCAGTTCGTAGGTGGCCTGGAAGCCGAGTGCGTGGCGCAGCCGGTCGGCGACCTCAGGGTAGAGGTCCTGGCCCTGGAGGCGGCTGGTTTCGGCGATGTGCGAGATGGCGGACAGGCCGTACCCGGTGTGGACGAAGTCGCGGCAGGTTTCCTGGGTGAGGCCGTCGACGAAGGTGGACTGCCCCTGCCAGTACTTGATGATCTTGTCGCGGGTGTTCAGCCCGCTGCCCGGCGCGGTCTTGGGCAGGTCACCGTCGGACTTCAGATAGATGTACGCGGGCACCCTGGCACGGAACGTGGCGACGGCCTTGTCGTAGGAGGCCCTGTCCTCGAGGAAGACGGAGATGCCGACGGCGGCCTCCATCATGCTCAGTTCCCAGTTCCCGTTGCTGTGCGAGCCCTTGATCACCTTCGGGAGGTAGACGTTGCGCAGCATGCCGGCGAAGCGGTCGATGCGGTCCTTGGGCCAGCCGTCGTACGTGTAGCGGATGATCTCGGCGGCACGCGGCCAGGTGGAGCCGGCCCAGCCGGTCTGCAGCGGTGCGTTGCTGTTGGTGTGGTCCTTGATGGTGCCGGACCAGGCATCCATGATCTGTATCGCTTTGTCGGCAAACTTGCTGTCACGGGTGATGTACCAGGCCAGCGAGAGGGTGTACGCGGCGAGGGCGTCCTCGCGTTCATCGGTGCAGCCGTGGTTGGGGTCGGAGTACGAGCCGCATTCGACGACGGCGCGAGGCTTGGGAGTACGGGTCAGCGAGGCGTACGTGCTCGCCATCATCGCGTCGTAGGCGTTCTTCCACGGCTGGGCACCGGAGTTGACCTTGCTGCGGGTGAGGTCGAGCTGTGCGGTGCCGACGAGGACGCCGGGGTGGGTGAAGGCGGACGGCGCCGCGGAGGACCGGGCCCCTGTGAGGAGCCCTGCGGTGAGGGCGCCGAGCACCGCACCGACAACGAGAGTGAGCCTTCTGCGCATGGGGGGTGTGCCTTCCTGTCGAGATGCTCGATGGACGGGAGCTGTTCTCGTACATGAACAACAGGCGTTGACATGAACACCTGCGATGGCTGGCGAACGTAGGGGCAAGCCACCCCACCGTCAAGACCCGACGTCAACACCCGGATGAAGACGTCACCTTGCACCGACCGCCGCTTCACAGGCCGAAGCCACGCCGCCGAAGCCACACCGCCGAAAGGGTGCTGATCGTCGCCGGCACCGCGCAGGCGCTCGGCCTGATCTCCCAGGTCCTG
>NZ_JBEZJZ010000126.1:0-22940 GCF_040651455.1 Streptomyces sp. NPDC048483 | reverse complement strand
CTCGGTGGCGTCATCGACCTTGAAGACCTCGTTCTGGACGTCGTTGACGCCGATCATCGGGGTCACCGCGACCGTCTTCCAGCCGGAGAGGACCCTGGCGAGGCCCGGCAGAGAGCCCCGGCGAGGAGGTCCGGCAAGGAGGCCCTGACGAGGGGATTCGTCGTCATGAGCGGCGCGCCGTCCCTGGCCGCGTGCCTGCGTCCGCTGCGGGCCGTGGTCTTCGACACCGACGGGGTGATCATCGACTCCGCCCGGCTGCACGCGGCCGCCTGGAAGGGCGCTTTCGACGCCTGTCTGCGGACCGTCGGGCGGCAGCCGCCGTTCGATGCGGTGGACGAGTATCTGCGCTACGTCGACGGGCGTTCCCGGCAGGACGGGGCGGCCGCGTTCCTCGCCTCCCGGGGGATGCGGCTGCCGCTCGGCGAGCCGGACGATGCGCCGGGTACGGACACCGTGCGGGCGGTCGCGGCCCGTAAGGACGAGCTGTTCACGGCCGGTCTGCAAAGGGACGGCGTCGCCGCCTGGCCCGGCACGGTGCGGTTGCTGCACGCGCTGCGGCACGAGCGGGTGCCGTGTGCCGCGGTCTCGTCCTCCCGGCACGCGGGCGAGGTCCTGTCGGCGGCGGGCGTGCTGGAGCTCGTCGAGGCGGTGGTGGACGGCAACGAGGCGCGGCGGCTGGGACTGCCGGGCAAGCCGGATCCTGCGCTCTTCGCGGAGGCGGCCCGGCGGCTGGGGGTCGCGGCGCGGGACACCGCCGTGGTGGAGGACGCGCTCGCCGGTGTTCAGGCGGGCCGGCGCGGCGGCTTCGGCCTGGTGGTGGGCGTGGACCGGACGGCGGGCCCGACCAGCGCGGCCGACCTGCGCCGCAGCGGCGCGGATCTGGTCGTGGCCGACCCGGGCGAGCTGCTGCTCTCCGGGGAGGACTGATGGCCTCGGGCTGGACCTGGTCGTACCAGGGCTACGACCCGCAGGCGGAGCGGCTGCGCGAAACGCTGTGCGCGCTCGGCAACGGCTATTTCGTCACGCGGGGCGCGGCGTCCGAGACACCGGCCGGGCCCGTCCACTATCCGGGCACCTACGCGGCGGGCTGCTACAACCGGCTGACGTCCACAGTGGCGGGCCGGCAGGTCGAGAACGAGGACATGGTCAACCTGCCGAACTGGCTGCCGCTGCGCTACCGCATCCGCCCCTCGGACGCGCCCCCGGGCCCGTGGCTCTCCCCGGATCACCCCCAGCTGGCGGCGCACCGGCAGACGCTGGATCTGCGGCACGGCACGCTGACGCGCTGGTCGACGTACGAGGACGGCGAGGGGCGGCGGCTGCGGGTGAAGCAGACCCGCCTCGTCCATATGGAAGACCCTCATCTGGCCGCGCTGCGCACGCTGTTCACCGCTGACGGGTGGTCGGGCGAGCTGGAGGTGGAGACGGGGATCGACGGCGATGTCCGTAATGACGGCGTGGCGCGCTACCGGGAGCTGGCCGGCCGGCATCTCGGTGGCTGGGACTGCGGCGGCGAAGAGGGCGACACCGTGTGGCTGACGTGCCGCACCCTCGACTCGGACGTCGGTATCGCGCTGGCCGCCCGGATCCAGGTGGGGTCGGCGGAGGGCGCGTCCCCGCGGACGACCGAGCGCACGGCGCGGCGGGTCGACCAGCAGCTGCGGCTGGCCGTCCTCGGGACGGGGGCGACCGCCGTCGTCGACAAGACCGTGGCGCTGCACACCTCGCGCGACCCGGCGATCGGCAGCCCGCTGCGCGCGGCCGTCGACGGCGCGGTGGCGGCCCCGGACTTCCCGCGGCTGCTGGCCTCGCACCGCGCCGCCTGGGAGCACCTGTGGCAGCGGGCGAAGCTGGATGTGCCCGGGGAGGCGGGCGTGATCCTGCGGCTGCATCTCTTCCATGTGCTGCAGACGCTCTCGCCGCACACCGCCGAGCTGGACGTCGGCGTACCGGCGCGCGGTCTGCACGGCGAGGCGTACCGCGGGCACGTCTTCTGGGACGAACTGTTTGTGCTGCCGTTCCTGAATCTGCACCTCCCGGAGGTCTCCCGGGCGCTGCTGGACTACCGTCACCGGCGGCTGCCCGCGGCCTGCCGGGCGGCGCAGGAGGCGGGCCGCGCGGGGGCGATGTACCCGTGGCAGAGCGGCAGCGACGGCCGCGAGGAGACCCAGCAGCTCCATCTGAACCCGCGGTCGGGGCGCTGGCTGCCCGACCATTCGCATCTGCAGCATCATGTCGGCTCGGCGGTCGCGTACAACATCTGGCAGTACTGCCAGGCCAGCGGCGATACGGAGTATCTGTACGGCCATGGCGCGGAGATGCTGCTGCAGATCGCCCGGTTCTGGGCGGACTGTGCGACCTGGGATCCGGACCTGGGCCGGTATCGCATCCGTGGGGTCGTCGGGCCGGACGAGTACCACGACGGCTATCCGGAAGCGGCGGAACCGGGGCTGGACGACAATGCGTACACCAATGTCACCGCCGCCTGGGTGCTGATGCGGGCGCTCGATCTCGGCCGCACGCTCCCCGCGGCGTGCCGCCGGGAGCTGTGTGAGCGCAACCATCTGGGCGACGAGGACATGGCGCGCTGGGACGACATCGCGCACCGGCTCCACGTGCCGTACCACCAGGGCGTCATCAGCCAGTTCGCGGGCTACGGGGACCTGCGGGAGCTCGACTGGGCGGAGTACCGCAGACGGTACGGCGACATCCGGCGGCTGGACCGGATCCTGGAGTCGGAGGGTGACACCGTCAACCGCTATCAGGCCTCCAAACAGGCCGATGTGCTGATGCTGGGCTACCTGTTCTCGCCGACGGAACTCGCCGAGGTCTTCCGGCAGCTCGGCTACGCACTCGACGACGACATCTGGCGCAATACCGTCGTGTACTACCTGGCCCGGACGAGCCACGGCTCGACGCTGAGCGCCCTGGTCCACGCCTGGGTGCTGGCGCGGGTACGGCACGACGACGCCTGGTCGTACTGCGAGGAGGCGCTGACCGGCGATGTCGCGGACCTCCAGGGCGGCACCACCACGGAGGGCATCCATCTGGGCGCGATGGCGGGCACCCTGGATCTCGTCCAGCGCGGCATGACCGGCCTGGAAACCCGCGACGATGCGCTGTGGCTGTCGCCGGCGCCCCTCCCTCAGCTCTCGAAGTTCGCGGTACGGATCCGCTACCGGCGGCACTGGGACATCGGCCTGCATCTGCGGGCGGAGCGGCTACGGGTCGCCGTACCCGACGGGGGCAACGGAGCGGTCCGCGTACGGCTCGGGGGACGGATGTTCACGGTCGCGCCGGGGACGTCCCGCTGGCTCGACCTCCCGGTGTCCACCTCCGGTGCCCCGACCCCATGAGAAGGGAGCCTTGTCATGACTGCCACCACGGAGCTCCTCACCGATGCCTTCTGGCGCATCCGGGAGGTCGTCGACGATGTCCTCTCCGGACTCGGCACCGACGAGCTCAGCGCCCGTATCGACGAGAACGCCAATTCGATCGGCTGGCTCGTCTGGCACCTCACCCGCATCCAGGACGACCACATCGCCGACGCGGCCGGCACCGAGCAGATCTGGACCGCACAGGGCTGGTACGAACGGTTCGCGCTGCCGTTCGCGGACGCCGACACCGGTTTCGGCCACTCCCCCGAGGACGTGGCGGCGGTACGCGACGTGAGCCGGCAGCTGCTGAACGGCTACCACGGGGCGGTGCACGACAACACGGTCCGGTACATCAAGGGCCTCCACGTCAAGGACCTGGAGCGGATCGTCGACGAGGGCTGGGCGCCGCCGGTCACGCTGGGGGTGCGGCTGATGAGCGTCATCGCGGATGATCTGCAGCATGCGGGGCAGGCCGCGTTCATCCGGGGTGTGCTGCGACGCTCATAGTCGCGGGGTGCGGTGCTGGGGCATCATCGGCCGGGGGTCGGGCAGGCGGGGGGAGCCGACGATGGACACGGGGACGGCGGCCGCTCTGGGGGCGGCGTTCGTGGGGGTGCTGGGGACGCTGCTGTCGGCGCTGCTGACCCAGCGCGCGGCGGACCGCAGCAAACAGCGGGAACTCGAGCACGCGGACCGCCGGCACCGGGAGGAGCTGCGGGCGCAGGAGCTGCGGGCCGGACGGGAGACACGGCGGATCGATTACGTCGCCCTCAATATGACGTCGCGTCAGTATCTGGCGGCGTTGACGGACCACAAGCACGCCCTGTTGTACGGGGACGCCACGCAGGACATACGGCAACAGCTCGACGAGGCACGGGGCGCGCACCGGGACTGCTACGCGGAGGCCCAGCTCCAGGTCCCCGAGCCGGTGCTCGACCTCGCCGGGGAGATCAATCACGCCCTGAACGCCACGTACGGCATGCTGCTGCGGCTCGATCGGGGGGCGCCGCGTCAGGGGGAATCGCTCGATGCCGTACAGGAGGCGATCGATGAGCTGTGGTCGCGGCTGCGGGTGATGCGGCGGCAGATGCGGGCGGATCTGCGGGCATCGGGCTCGCCGGACCGCTCATCGGGCGGTTCGTCAGGCGGCTCATCAGGCGGTTCGTCAGACGGTTCGTCAGACGGTTCGCCGGACGACTGAGGTGGCGGTTCCGGTCGGTTCCTGGGCGGCTCCTGGGCGAGGTTCGACCGATCCCCGCCGAGCACCCGACACGGGCCGCCCGGCCGGGCATGATGGGCGCAGCACGGGGGACGCGGCTACGGGGAGGCGTGCATGGACGGCGGCGGGCTGATGGGTGTACGGGCCTGGGCGCGGGAGGTCATGGGGCGGGCGGATGTGGTGATCCCCTTCCTGAGGGACGCGCCCACCGGGCACACCGGAACCGACACCGACATCGATACCGACTCCGTCGGGACCTTCGACCGTCTCACCTCCGAACTGGCGGAGCTGCAGACGTTGTTGGGGCCGGAGGAATCGCTCTGGGCCCCGGTGACCCTCCGGCTGGGAGCGCTGTACGGCTTCCGTCACCTCCACCGGCGCGAGGAGGCCGGCGCCCTGGACCCGGGCGGCGCCCAGGACCGGGACCGGAGCCTGGCCCTGCGCCATCTGCGCGGTGCGCGCGAGGCCGGCGGGGCGCTGGGCGAGCGGGAGGCACAGTGCGCCGCGATGTTCCTGCTGATGCTCACGGTGCCGGCGGGCCTGAGCCTCCCGGAGGCGGGGTTCGCAGGGCTGATGGACTGGCAGCTGCGGGACAAGGCGGGGATATCGCCGTCGGACTTTGACGTCCGGGAGCTTCATGAGCTGCTGACATCGGTGCAGGGCATGCCGCTCCCTCCGGAGTTGCGGCAGTTCACGGAGTCCATGCTGCCGGTCTTCGCCCTGCTGGCCGCCGACGCCGCCTCCGAAGAGGCCTCCCCCGGGACCGGAGCCCTGGACGTCGACGCCCTGTTGAATGCCGTACCGGCCACCTTCCCCTTCCGGGATCAGCTGCGCGCCCTGGCCGACCTCAGCGGGCTCAGCGGCGTGAGCAACGGCGGGAACGACAGCGCCACGGCCGCAAGCCCTCCGCCGGACGGAACCCCTCCGGCGGACACGAGCCCTCCGGCGGACGCGAGCCCTCCGGCGGACATGGCGCGGCAGACCGCCCAGATGCTGGCCTTCCTGGAACAGCACGCGCCCGGTTCGCTCAGCGCGGAGCAGCTCCGCCGCCAGACGGAGGAGCTGGACCGGCCCCTCGATCCGCAGCAGAACACCCCCAGCTCCCTGGCCCAGGATGCGCTGCTGTCCGTCGGACTCAAGGTGCGCGAGGCCTTCCTCAACGGTGACCCGGACCAGGTCAACGCCGCCCTCGGCCGACTGCTTCCCACGCTGGACCAGCTGCCCGAGGACGACGAGATGTCCCGACTCCTCCGGCTCACCCTCGCGGGGGTCATGCAGTCCTCACAGGCCGCGGGCGGCACCATTCAGGACTTCGACCTCGCCGACCGGTTGACGGAGCTGGCGAAGCAGCAGCTCGCCGAGTCCCCGATCGCCCCGGACAACCCGCACGCCCGGTTGGCGGCCACCCATTACGCCGTAATGGCCGCGGTCACGCGGGCGAGCCGTGCCGTGCAGGAGGAGGACCTGGGCGCTCTGGACGCCTGCCTGGAGGAGCTGGAGCGGCTGCGGGCGGCCGCGCCGGAATCGGGCGAGGTCGCCATCGTGGTCACGATGGCCCTGGGCCAGGCGTATCTGGACCGCGGCATGCTACGGAACGACGACACGGACCGCCGCCGGGGCGCGGAGTATCTGCACGCGGCCGCCACCGCCGAAGAAATACCCGGCTACGCCGCCCCGGTGATGTCCGCGCTGACCACCACCGCCCGCGCCCTACACGCCTCCTACACCTCTGATCCCGAGGAGCTCCGTGCCGCCCTCGACCAGGAGGCGCCGCCCGAGGAGCCGACGGAATCCACCCCGTCCCTCAACTGGCAGACGCGGGTGCGCTGGAGCACCGCCATGGGCTGGTGCCTGCTGTTCGACCGGTCCAAGGACCGCGCCGACCTGGAACGGGCGATCACCGAGGTGGAGTGGATCCGCCGGCGCATCACGGAGGGGTACGGAACCTCGCTCGCCGGCGATGCCCTGTGGAAGCTGGCCGACCTCTACTGGTCCCGCTGGCACCGCAGCGAGGATGTCGCGGACCTTCGCGCCTCCACGGACGCCGCGCTGGCGTCCCTGCGGTCCCGATCCGCCGATGTACTGCTCCAACTGGGCGTGGAACACGGCCTGTTGGCGGCACGGGCGGCCGCCGACCACGGGCTCACCGCGGCCTGGCGGGCCGCCGTCAACGGGCAGGTGGAGGAGGCGGTCGCGACGCTGGAGGTCGGCCGTTCCCTCGTCCTGCAGGCCGCATCGACAGGCGCCGACATCCCGGCGCTGCTGGAGGAGCACGGGCACCCGGAACTCGCCGCATCCTGGCGGCAGTCCGCTCCGGTAGATGCCTCCACAACGGACGAGGTCGGACCGGAGCTGCCCAGCACCCTGCGCCGCCGCGCCCTGGAAGCGCTCGGTTACCGGCAACACGGCGCCCATCGGCAGCTGTTCACCACTCCGACGGTGGACGAGCTGCGCGCCGGGGTCGCGGACGCGGACGCCGACGCGCTGGTGTATCTGCTCCCCGGCCGCGGCGAGGACCCCGGCGCGGCCGTCGTACTGGGCCCGGACGTCGGTACGGGAGTGCTGGCGCTGCCGGAGATGACCGGTGCGGCGGTCCGGCCGCTGGAGACCTACCTGGATGCGGCCGCGGCGCGCTCGCAGCTCCCGCCGGATGCCGGGGCGGACGAGCGGGAGGTGGCCGAACGGGCCTGGGAGGACGCCCTGTCGGGGCTGTGCGACTGGGCCTGGAAGGCCGCGATGGGGCCGGTGCTCTACGGCGTCGCCGAGCGCCTGGCCGCCAATCCGGACCGGCGCACCGACCGTCCGGGACCGCCCCGGATCGTCCTCGTACCGTGCGGAAACCTGGGGGTCGTGCCGTGGCATGCCGCCCGGCTGCCCGAGGGGGCCCGGCAGCGCTACCTCTGCCAGATCATGGTGACGACGTATGCCGCGTCGGGCGGCCAGTTCCTGCGCACGCTCGGGCGGGAGCGGATGCCGGCGGGTTCGGCGGCGGTGCTGGTGGCCGACCCCCGGATGGATCTGACGCGCGCGGAGCAGGAGGTGACGGCGCTGCACCAGGGGTGTTATCCGGAGGCCCGCCTGTACGGGGAGTTCTACGAACCCCCGGTGGAGCCAAGGGGGTTGGGGACGCCCGACGAACTGCTTGCGCTCTTCTCCGACGCTCCCGACCGGGAACGGGTCTCGCTCCTGCATGTGGCCTCGCACGGCTCGGCCGGCACCCGGCCCACGGTCTCGGCGCTGCATCTGGGCTTCCCGGACGAGACCGAGTCCCTGCCCCCGGAGAACGGCGGGCCGGGGGCCACGCCGGATCTGGGGATGCTGACGGTGACCCGGCTGCTGGACCGGCAGCCGGGCGGTGGGGCGGCGGACCGGAGCGGGCCACTGGTGGTGCTCAGTGCCTGCGAGACGGATCTCAGCACCCGCGACCACGACGAGGCAATGACCCTGACCACGGCGTTCCTGGCGCGCGGCGCGCGGGATGTGGTGGGGTCGCGCTGGACCACCGACGACGGCGGTTCGGCCCTGATGATGGCGGTGTTCCACCATGCGATGGCCGCCGGGGGCCTGACCCCGGCCGATGCCCTGCGGGCGGCCCAGCTCTGGATGCTGGATCCGGACCGCAAGGCGCCCCCCACCCTCACGGGTGAGCTGCTGCGCGACAAGGACCGGCCCGGCCTGGACCGCCCGGCCGTCTGGGCCGCCTTCATTCATCAGGGACACCCGGGAGGACGCCGGTGAACGAGTACCGGAACGAGGCACCGTCGCCGCTGCTCGCCCTGATCAGAGGGCACTGGGCGAGCATTCAGGCGGCTTTGGACGACGACCAGCAGGCCACGCTCGTCGCCCGGTTGCGGGCGGTCTCCGATGCCCGGGACGACACGCGGGCGCGCCGCAAGGCCCTGCAAGGGGTACGGCTGGCGCTGTTGCCGCTGCCCCTGGATCATCCGGTCCGCGCCGCGCTGGATTCCCCACGAGGGGCCGCCGCCCCCGTCATGGACGACCCGCTGATCGCGGAGCAGGCGCGGGAGCTGCTGTCCTGGCTCGCCGACCCGCCCCCGGCCGATCCGTCGCCCCCTCCGGAAACCGCGGAGATCAGGGCGGCGGTGCGGCGGCGTCTGCTGGCCGAACCGTCGCTGTCCGATGCGGAGGTACGGGCACGGTGCGCCGGCCACGCACCCGCCCCCGGACTGATCCGCCTGGACGATCCCGTCCGCGGCCCCCGCTACCCCGCCTTCCAGTTCACCGGCGACGGCGGCGGCAACCGCGCCGTCATCCCGCCCGTCGTCCGGTACATCAACCATCTCCTCATGGCGGACCGGGACCCGTGGGGCGCCGCCGACTGGTGGCTGAGCGGCAATGTCTGGCTCGGCGGGCGGCCCGCCGCGCTCATCGGGGAGCTGCCCGACGAGACGCTGACCGGTGCCGCCGCGGCCATGGTGGGGGCGGACTGATGGCCAACCGCATCGCCCCGCACGCGTACCGGATGGCGCCGAAGCCCTACACCCTCCCGGCCGGTACGGAACTGTGGCGCTGCCACAAGTCCACCCGCCCTGCCGACGGCTTCAACCCGGTCGCCGTCGACGCGCACTTCGGCGGCAACCGCTTCGACGGGACCGCCGACGACCCGTACCCGTATCTGTACGCGGGCGCCGGGCCGGCCACCGCGCTGGCCGAGGTCTTCCTGCGGGACCTGGACTTCGATGTGGCAACCGGGATGCGGCTCCTGCCGTATGCCGCAATCGCCGGCAAATCGCTGAGTGTGCTGCGCACCCGTACCGACCTGACGTTGATCCCGCTGCTCACCGAGGAGGATCTGGCCGATGTCTGCCAGGACTCCTGGCTGCTGGAGGCGGACGGGCCGAGCTATGCACAGACCCGTCGCTGGGCGGCCGAGCTGCGTGCCCAAGTGCCCACGGCGCAGGGGTTGGTGTGGCAGTCCCGGCGGCATCGCCCGCGGCAGGCGATGGTGTTCTTCGGTGACCGCTGCGCGGACGAGCCGTTCAAGGACGGGGGCGACGGCGCTGACGGCGATCCGGCGGGTGCCGGGATTCCGGATCTCGGCTCGCCGGGCGGCCTGGCGAAGCTGAACCGGCTGCTCGCGCCGCTGCGGGCGGCGGTCGTGCCACCGGCGGGCTGAGCGGGTCGGGCAAGCCGGCCAAGGCGCTTGTGAGTGCGGGCGCCCGGTGCGATCGTTGCCGCCATGCCGCCGCACTCCCCCGTCGACCATGCCGCGCTCCTCGACGAGATCAAGTCGATCCGACGCGCCGGAATCGTCCGGCTGCGCCGCCTGGACGTGCCCGAACTTGCCCGCGTGGCCGGTGAGTTGAAAACCAGTGGCAGTCGGCAGACCGTCGAGGAACTCCTTCGTCTCGCCGTCTCGCGGCTGGGCGGCGGCACGCTCCAGGAGGCGGCCTCGTACACGCTCGGGCTGACTCCCGGCACGCGGGACTGGCCGGGCGCCGACCGCCGTAGGCGCGCGGCCTCGCTCTACGGGGTCAGCGTCGAACGGTTCCGCAAGGACCAGGAGGCCGTGGTGCTGGACCAGATCGCGGAGCAGGTGGCCCGGCTGGCCACGGCGACCGGCACCGAGGACTCCGGGCACCCGGCGGTCAGCGCCCGCACCCACCACTCCCTCGCCGTCCCGGTCGACGGCCGGACCGTGACCGTCACCCTGCACGTCCATCCGGTGGACCTGCTGCGCGACGTGGATGTGGTGGTCTCGCCGGTCAATACCTATCTGGCGCTGCCCGAGCGGTACAAGTCCTCGGTGGCCGCCTCGCTGCGCCGCGGCGGCGCCCGGCGCGGGCTGACGGGCGAGGTGACCGCGGACCCGGTCCATGACGAGATCCGTCAATGGGCCGTGGAACAGGGGGCGTTGGGGCGCCCGGTACTGCCCGGCACGGTCGCCGCAACCGGATCGGGCGCACTCACTTCGCAGGGCATCCGCCGCATCTACCACGCCGCCGTCGCGGTACCCCGCGCCGGCACCAACGACTACGACGTCCTGCCCGCAGACATCACCCGCGCGGCGGGCCGGGCCCTCGCCGTACTGGCCGAGGAACACGACCGGTTCGATCCGCCGCTGCGTTCGGTGTGCTTCCCCCTGCTCGGCTCGGGCCGGGGCGGCCTGCCGTACGAAGAGAGCACCCGGGCCCTGTGGGCCGCCCTCGAAGCGGAGCTGGCACGCGGCGCACGCTGGGACCTCCACCTGGTGGTGCGCCGGCCCGCGGCGGCGGCCCTGGTGGTGCGGATGCTTACGGGAGCCGGGCCATGAGACGGCCCTGACGGCAGGGCCTGCGGGTCGGCGGGCCCGTCGGCCCCTTGCGCACCTCCGCCCGGAAGCTACGCACGGGACAGACGGCAGGCGCGGAAGGCGCGGGGTTCGGAGGTGGCCGGGAGGTGCGGGTCCGGGCCCCACACCGGCATCTGGTCGTCGACCCACCCCAGGTATTCCAGCTCCCCGCCGACGACGCGCACCAGGTCACCGGTGCGAAAGCACCGCTCCCCGGCCAGATGGCGGAACACCGCGTCGGTCGCCGCGGGCCGGCCTGCGTAGCCCAGCGCCACCGGCGTGCCGCCGATCCACAGTTCCCCTCGTTCCCCGGCAGGCACGGGGCGTCCCTGGTGATCGAGCACATGGAGGTCCGTGTTGTCGATCGGACGGCCGATCAGGACGGACCGGTCCGGTGGGAGCGGGTTGGGTACCGGCCAGTGCGTGACGTCGATGGCGGCCTCGGCCGGGCCGTAGAGGTTGACCAGGTCGGCCGCGCATGCCCGCTGGAACCGTGCGGCCAGACCGGCGGTCAGGGCCTCGCCGCTGCAGAACACCAGGCGCAAGGAGGAGCATGCGCGGACGAGGGTGGGGTCGGCCAGGAACGCGGCCAGCATCGACGGCACGAAGTGGCAGACGGTCACCTGGTGTTGGCGGATGGCGTCGGCCAGTTCACGGGGATCGCGGTGTCCGTCTTCCGCGAGGTACTGGCAGTGTGCGCCGCTGATCAGCGGGAGGAAGATTTCCCAGCCAGAGACGCTGACGGTGCAGGGGGTCTTCTGCAGGACGACGTCGTGCGGGCCCAGCGGGTAGGTGCGACGCATCCAGGTGAGGCGGTTGCACAGCGCTGCGCTGCCGACCATCACGCCTTTGGGGGTGCCGGTGGAGCCGGAGGTGAACAGCACATAGGCGGGCCGTTCCGCCGGGACCGCCGCCAGGGGGCGCAGGTCACCGGACTCCGGCGGAGCAGGGACGGTGAGCGTGGGTATGCCCAGGAAGGGGGTGCCGGGATCGTTGGGGGTTCCCGTCACCAGGGCGACGGCCTCGGTGTCGTCGAGCATCAGGGCCACCCGCTCGTCCGGCTCGTCGAGCGCCATCGGTACGTACCAGCACCCGGCTTTGAGCACCCCCAAGTAGGCGACGGCCAGGTCGACACTCCTGGCCAGGCGCACCGCCACCGCACCGCCGCGGCCGCCGGTCGCCTCGAGCAGCGCGGCGGCCAGCGCGTCGCTGGCGAGCTCGACCTCCTGGTAGGTCAATGCCCGGTCGTCGTCGGCGCAGGCGATGCGGTCGGGTGTACGTCGCGCCTGTTCGCGTACCAGGCCCTGAATTCCGTGAGCGAAGTGCTCAGTGGCCCTGGGTCCGGTGAGGGCGGTGGTGTCCGCCAGGCCGTTCACGGGCCGACCTTTCCGATCGGTTCCAGCGAGTGGTGGTGAACGGCGGTCCGTTCCGGCCGCATTGACCCATCAGGACCGCGCGGAGCGCAGGATCGAGAGTCCATCGAGATCCCCCTTGCTCGACTCTTCAGATGCATGCACCCGGCCGTGCAGCACCCCCGTGCCTGCACGGCCGGTCGTGCCGTGCCTGCATACATGAGCACAGCGCCTCGCGGCACCTCACCCTAATGCGCCATTGCACGCGTTAGCGATCGAGTGGGACACTAGTCGAACACCAACTGCCTATGCAACGAAGGACCATGACCGATCTACAGCCGCACGGCACGCTTCGCCCAGGTGGACGAACTGCCCGCACCCGCGAGGCCGTACTGGCCGCTGCCCTCGAAGAACTCGGCTCGACCGAATTCCGCCAACTCACCATCGACAAGCTCGCCCAGCGCTCCGGGGTCCACGCCGCCACCATCCGCCGACGATGGCGCACGGTCGACGGGGTCGTCTGCGATCTGCTCACCGAGCGGAGCAGCTTCGTCCGCTTCCCTGACACCGGGGACTTCCGGCAGGATCTGCATGCGCTGGCCGAGGCCAACCTGGAATTCTTTTCGACCCTTCGCCACCGCAACCTCGTGGAAAGGATGGTCGCGGCGGCCCCCCTTGACCCACGCGCCGAAAAACTCTTCCGCGACTGCATCGATGACTCCAGCCAAGAAGCCAACCAGCTCGTGCACCGCGCCATCGGCCGGGGCGACCTTCCCCCGGACACCGACCCCGACGCGATCATCACCGCCCTGGTGGCCCCCATCTATTACCGCATCCTGATCAACCGTCGCCCCCTCGAGGCCGACCTCGCCCGCACCAGCGCCGAGGCCGTCTATCACGCCGTCCAGGCCGGCGCCTTCGGCGGCAGCTGAGCACGCCTTCACCGGCCCCCGCCTTCGGACGCATCCGCGATCCGACCCGATCGCGCCCTGATCACGCCCAGCCCCTCTGGTGCACTGAATACAGAAGGCTCTCGAAGCCGCCGCGACGCACGCGGCACCACCACGGGGAGATCAGATGAAGTCGCTCGCGAATACCTGGAAACGGCCGATGCCGGCACCCCGTTGTCCTCTAACGTGACCCCATGATTACGGGGAGTGCGGCGCCGTTGCCCTGCGCGGACGGCTCGGTGGGCCGCGTGGTGACCTGGCCGGATCCGGACGCGTATGTGCTGGTGGACGGGGTGCTGGTGCGGGCGTTGCCGCTGGTGGCCGACGCCCTGTTGCCGGGGAGCGAAGTGACGGTGCGGTGGGATGCCGGGCGGGGCCGGCCGGTCGCGGGGGCGGTGCGCGGATGAGCGAGTACGACATGGGCGGCATCGGCGACATGGCGTTCGCCAGTGGTTATGACGAGCGGCAGCCCGTCGTCATCCTGCTGGACACGTCCGACTCGATGGGCCGGCCGGACGACCGGCCGCGGATCGATGAGCTCAATGCGGCGCTGGTGCGGTGGTTCGACGGCGTACGGTCCCAGGAACGGCTGCGGGAGCGGGTCGAGGTGTGCCTGATCGCCTTCTCGTCGCAGGTGCGGGTGTACGACCCCGGGGAGGGGCGGCTGGTCCCGGCCGGTTCGGCGGCCGCGGACCGGCTGTTCGTCCCGGCGCGGGAGATGCATCCGCCGGCGCTGACCGCGGACGGCTACACCCAGCTGATCCCCGCCGTCGAGACGGCGCTCACGCTGGCGCGGGAGCGCTGTGCAGCGCTGCGTGCCCAATGCGTCCCGGTGCGCCGCCCGTTCATCTGGGCGCTGACCGACGGGGCGCCCAGCGATGCTGAGGGCGAGCCGCAAGGGGCGGACGAACTCGCTGTCACGGCCGGACTGTTGAGTCGGGCGGAGGCGGGCGGAGAGTGTGTGTTCCAGGCGATCGGGGTGCGGGGCGCCGACCGGCGGATGCTGGAAGTGCTGGCGCCGAAGGGCACGTCGATGCTGGAGAGCCTGGACTTCGGGCAGATCCTCGATCACCTTTTCACCAGCTCGGACAAGGTCGATCCGACACAGAGTGCGGACGAGATCCATCGCGTGGTGGCATCGATGGCGGCGCTGCGGCAGCAGATGAATGCGATGTCGGACGATCTGCTCTGACGAGGGGCTCACGGGGCTGATGAAGGCAATACGGGGGTTTGTGGTTGCGGGTGCGGTGGTCCAGGGGACCCGGCATCTCGCGTCGGGGCGGGGCTGCCAGGACGCATTCAAGTCGGCGGTGACCGCGGAGGGCGAGGCGGTGGTGCTGGCCGTCGCAGACGGTGCGGGGAGCCGGGACCGCAGCTCGTTGGGGGCGCATCTCGCGGTGGACCTTGCCTGCCGGGTGCTCGGGGAGGGCGTACCGGAGGTGTCGCAGGGGGCGGCGGCCTGGACGGAGTGGGTCAGCGGGCGGGGCGGGGAAACGGTGGAGGGGTGGCGGCGTGCGGGCGCAGCGGTCCTCAACTCCGGGGAAGGACAGGGTAGTTCCCCGGAACTCGGGGCTCTCGCCTCGACGCTGGTCGCCGCCGTGGTGCGCCCGCCCTGGGCCGCGTTCCTCTCCGTGGGCGACTGCATCGCTGCCGTACTCACCCGCGATACGCAAGCGGCCGCCCCGGCCGAGCGGTGTCACCTCGTCGTGCCGCCACCTGCACCCGAAGGCGGCACCGTCTTCCTCTCCTCCCCCGGCGCCGCCTTGCGGGTACGCACCTTTGCCCTGTGGGACCCGGAGCTCAGCGGCGTCGTCCTGGCCAGCGACGGGGTGGTGCCCCTCGCCCTGGACCATCCCGCCGTCCGCGGTCTGCCCGCGGCGGCCGGGCCGCTCCCCTCGCGGCGCTTCTTCTGCGGGGCCGCAGCGGCGCTGCGCGCCAACGGCGGGGATGCCGAGCCACTACGGGCCCTGCTCTCCGGCCCGGACGCGGCGCGCAGCGGCGACGACCTGACGGTGGTGTGCGCGCTGACGGGAGGTGGCTGAGCGTGGCGATCAGGGTGGTCTCGGGCACCGGCCACGAGTGGCTGCTGACCGAGCAGATAGGCAGCGGGTCGGAGGGGGTGGTGTACGCGGTCGGGTCGGGCGGCGGGGACTCCCCCGCGCTGGTGGCCAAGCTGGTGCCGGCGCCGGCCGATCCGGCGGCGTACCGGCGGCGTATCGAGCGGCTCGTACGGCAGCGGCGCGAGCCGCGCACGGTGCAGCTCCTGGCCGGTGAGCCGAGCCGGCTGGCGTGGCCGCTGGCGGCCGTCACGACGGTGCGGCGGGGCGTGGACGGCTATCTGATGCCCGATATGCGGGCCGCGTTCGGGCCGTTCGCCCGGCTGCTCACCCCGGCGGCCCGGCAGCGGCTGCTGCCGGGGGCGACCTGGGCGACCGCGCTGGCCGCCGCGGCCGCGCTCGCCCGGCTGCTCGCGGAACTGCATGCCGAGGGCTATGTGGTGGGGGATCTCAAACCCGACAATCTGTGGGTCGACGAACGGGGGCGGGTCGGCATGGCGGATGTGGACTCCTGGCAATTCCAGGACGGGCGGGAGGCGTTCGGCGGGCGGATGCGGACCCCGGGCTATACCGCGCCCGAGCGGATCGGGGCCGCCGGCGCGCCGCCCGAGCCCGCCTCCGACGACTTCGTCCTGGCCGTCCTCGTCCACCAGTTGCTGATGTCGGGGCTGCATCCGTTCGCGGGTCATCCCCGGGACGGCAGCCCGTATCTGTCCCTCGACGACAATGTGCTGCGCGGCCGGTGCCGGCTGACCGCCCGTGACTCGGTGGCGCTGCCGCGGGCCGCCGCGCCCGCGGACCTGCTGCCGCGGTCGCTGGCGGCGCTCTTCCGGTCCGCCTTCGCCCGGTCGCCGCGCCCCAGGCCGGGCGCCGCGGAGTGGGCGCGGGCTCTGGAGGGGGAGCTGGCGCCGGGGCGCCTGGTGACCTGCGCGGTGAACGCCCGGCACCGCCACACGGTCGAGCGGCCCTGGTGTCCCTGGTGCGACCAGGCGCAGCGCGGCGGCGACAGCTATCCGGCCCCGCCGCCCGGCCCCGTGGCCGCCGCACCACGCCGTCGCCCCCTCCCTACGGACCGATCCGCGGAGCGCAGATGACCGAGCGGCACACGCAGGTTACGGAGCAGCACGAACAGATTTCGGTGGCGCGCACCCTCGACCGGTGCGCGGTGCTCGGCCCCGGCCTCCGGGCCGTCCTGTGGGTGCAGGGCTGCCCGCTGCGCTGCCGGGGGTGTGTGGCGGCGGAGACCCTGCCGTTCGCGGGCGGGGAGACCAAGTCCGTTGCGGAGCTGGCCGGTTGGCTGCTCGGGGTGGACGGGATCGAGGGCGTGACGCTGTCGGGCGGCGAGCCGTTCAGTCAGCCCGAGGCGCTGGCCGGGCTGCTCGACCGGGTCCGGGCCCGGCGGCCGGACTTCTCGGCGATGGCGTACTCCGGCTTCCGGCACGAGGCACTGCGCAGGGGTACGCCCGCGCAGCGGGCCCTGCTGGACCGGCTCGATCTGCTGGTGGACGGCCCGTACGTGGCCGCCCGGCACGGCAATCTGCGCTGGCGCGGCTCGGCCAACCAGCGGGTGCTGCCGCTCACCACACGCTATGCGGAGGTGGCGGCGCTGCCGGACACCGGCGCGGGCATCGAGTTCGCGATGGACCGGGACGGCGCGCTCAGCTGGGCGGGGGTACCGCCCGCACCGGGCTTCCGGGAGGGGCTGGAGCGGCGTCTTGCGGAGCACGGGTTCGCACTGCGGACCGACACGGGGGAAGAGCTCGGGAAGGGACAGGGACAACCATGAGCGGATCACCGAAGTACGCCGTCGTCGCGCTGGCACCGCTGTTGATCCAGCGGGAGTCGGCCGCACGGCGGCGGCAGAACGCGGCGCGGATCCAGCGGGAACGGGAGCGTGCGGAGGAGCGGCGGCGGCTCGCCGAGGAACGGGCCCGCAGGATGGCCGCGCGCCGGGAGCAGTCACGGGCCGAAATCCAGCGCCGGCAAGCGGAGTTGGCGCAAAAGCGTCAGGAGCAGCAGGCGGCCAGGTCCGCCGTGGTGGAGCGGGAGCGCGGGGCAGCGGCCGGGCGCCGGCTGAACGAGGTGGTGGGGCTGATCGCCCGTACCCGGGAGGAGGTCGGCCCCTCTCCTCAACTGGATGATGTGGAGGCCGAGTTGGGGCGTCTGCGGCAGCGGCTGGGGCGGGATGCGGCCGGTGCGGTCGAGGCGTCGGTCGAGGAGCTGCGGGGCCGGGTGGTGGCGCTACGGCCCTCCGCGGCGGCGGGCGGCGCGGGGCGTACGGATCATCAAGAGGTCCTCGGCGCGCTGGCCGAGCGGCTCGCCGCGGTCGGCCCGGAGGGGGCCGCGCTCGACGAGGCGGGGCAGCGGCGCTGCACCGAGCTGCTGGAGCGGCTGCGGTCGGCCGTCGCCGAGGGGCAGGGCGTCCGGTTCGAGGCGCTGCTGGGTACGGCGGAGCAGGCGATCGACCGGCATGTGGCGACCGTACGGCAGAGCACGGCGGAGGCCGAGGAGCGGGACCGGCGGGCCGCCGAGGAGCGGGACCGGCGGGTGGCGGAGGAGCAGCAGGCCGCCGAGCTGGCGGCGCAGCAGGAGGCCGAGGCGGCGGAGCGGGAGCGGGCGCACGCCGATGCGCTCGCGGAGGTCACCGGCCGGCTCAGCGTCGTCCGGGACGCGGTGCACGATGCCGTGCGCGACGCCGCCGACTTCGAGGAGACGGAGCTCGGCGCCCGGCTGAGCGCGGCACTGCGGGCCGTCGAGGACGCGCTCGCCGCAGGGTACGAAGGCGTGGCCGATGCCGCCATGTCGGAGCTGGAGCGGCTGCTGCCCGAGGCCGAGGCCCGGCTCGACGAAGCGCTGCTGGCGTACGAGCGGCGCGGCGCCCTCGCGCGCGCCGTACAGGAAGCGATGTCCGGCGAGGGACTCGCCTTCACCGGCGGCCAGGACCAAGGGGCCCGGCTGATCCTGCACTTCGAGCGGCCCAACGGCGCCCTCTACGAGACGACGCTCAGCAGCGACGACCACGGCGACCCGATGCTCGTCTACACGATCGACGGCGAACCCGATGTGTCGGCCCTCGCGCCGGAGGGCTCCGCCGCGGTCTGTGACCGTACGGAGGACCTGCTGGAGCGGGTCCATGAGGCGATGGGCGACGACGGCTTCCTGCCCGGGCAGCTGACGTGGGAGGGGAAACCGCCTCGTGAACGGGGGAATCCGCTGCCGTCGCGTGATGTCCGGAGGACGCGATGAGCACGCCGGACCGGCTGACCAAGCCCACGGGGACGACAGGGGAACCGAGGGAGACGAGGGACGCGGGGCCAACAGGAGCAACGGGTGCCGCGGCGACCGCCAATCCCCTGATGCCGCTGTGGGCGGTGTCGCTCGGCTGGGAGCTGCGCCGGGGCCGTCAGGTGATCGTGGACGGGCAGGTCCATGACCGGTGGTGGTCGCAGGGGCGGCCGGTGCCGTTCCGGCTGCTGATGACACAGGTGCTGGCCGCCCAGGGCGCCGAGGTGGTGGGCTGGTGGGATCCGGTGGACCAGCTGACGTTCCCGCTGCCGGGGCACCGCGAGCGGTTCGAGGAGCTGGCGGCGCGGGCGCGTCCCCCGGCCGGGGACGAGGGCGGCTCCCAGGACGGCGGCGGATCCGAGCCGTCCGGTTCCGGTACGGCGCCCGCGGGCACCCGGCGCGCCGAGGCGCGGCGGCAGGCCGGGGACGGTCTGCTCCGCCCCCGCGCGCCCCGCCGCCTCTCCTCCCTCGAGGACGTGACGGCCGTCGTGCGCAGCCTCGCCGCCTCCCCCGACGCCGCCACCGCGTTCGTCTTCCAGGACGTCGACCACGTCCTGCCGCCCGGTGAACGGGAATCCGCCCTCGGCTATCTGCGGCTGCGCGGTGCGATGGCGGGCGCGGTCGTGCCGCGCCCCGGTCCCGGCGCGGGGCCCGAGCCGCGGGCCCGTAACGCGGTGCTGTGTGTGGTCGGCGATGTGGGGCGGCTGCCCGCCTGGTTCCACCAGGAGGATCCGCGGATCGCGACGCTGCACATCGGCCCGCCCGATCCGGCGGAGCGGCGGCTGTGGCTGTCGCTGCTGCGACACGACTTCCGCGGCGGCGACGGCGCCTCACCGGGCGAGTTCGAGGCGCTGGTCGGCGCCACCGACGGCATGGCGGGCTGGGAGCTGCACGCCCTCGCCCGTACCTCCCACCTGCGCCGTGATGTGCCCGTACAGAAGCCCGACAAGCTCCTCCAGGCACATCGGCTCAATGTCAGCGTCGATCCCTGGACCCAGCTGGACCGGCAGACCGTGGCCCATGCGGCGCGGCACCTCGGCAGGCGGGTGATCGGGCAGGACAAGGCGGTTCAGGCGGTGGCCGCGGCGCTCCAGGCGGCCTATGTGGGCGTGGACTTCGGGGACTCGGGGACGGCCCGGCCGCGTGGCTCGTTCTTCTTCGTCGGGCCGACCGGCGTCGGCAAGACCGAACTGGCCAAGGCCGTCGCCCAGTTGATCTTCGGCGATCAGAGCGCGTACGCCCGCTTCGACATGAGCGAGTACCAGCAGGAGCACGCCGCCGAACGACTGGCGGGCGCGCCGCCGGGCTATCTGGGGTACGAGCAGGGCGGCGAGCTGACGCGGCGGGTGCAGGAGCGGCCGTTCAGCGTGCTGCTCTTCGACGAGATCGAGAAGGCCCATTCGGCGGTGCTGGACAAGTTCCTGCAGATCCTGGAGGACGGCCGGCTCACCGACGGCCGCGGCCAGACCGCGTATTTCTCGCAGTGCCTGATCATCTTCACCTCCAACACGGGTGCCGAGGACGTCCGCGGGCTGCTGGCCGAGCGCGGCGGCGAGCTGCCGTACAAGACGCTGGAGGCGCACTTCACGGACGCGGTGGAGGAGAAGTTCCACACCATCGGACGGCCGGAGATCTACGGGCGGCTCAAGCCGGGCGTGGTGGTCTTCGACATGCTGCGCCAGGAGCACATCGTCGGCATCGCCGACCGACTGCTGGCCCAGCTCACCGACTCCGTACGGGAACGCCGGCATGTCGAGCTCCGCCCGGACCACGCCGCCCTGCACCCCTGGATCACCGCCCGGATGGCCGACCCCGAGCGGCAGGCGTACGGCGGACGGCAGATCCGCAATGAGCTGGAGGGGCTGCGCGCGGCAGTCGTACGGCACTTCATCGAACACCAGCCGGCGCGCGGGAGCCGGATCCGGCTGTCGGTGACCGACGACGGTACGCCGGTGATCGCCGACGAGGCCGGTGATGAGGCGTGAGCACGCTCGGTATCGACCTGGGGCACCGCTACGGCCGGATCGGCTGGCCGGGCCCGGACGGGCAACCGGTGGTGGCCCCGGCGGCTGCCCTTAACTCTCCCGAGGACATGGGCAGTTCGCTGGCCGAGCTGCTGGCGCTCGCACCGGACGCCGAGGCGGACGGGCCCGCGCGCGAGGTGGCGCTCGGACTGTCGCCGTCCGGCGGGCAGGAGCTGGCGCTGCGCCGGGCCGCCCGGAGCGCGGGGCTGGACGTGCTGCATGCCGTACCGGATCCGGTGGCGGTGGCCCTGCACTACGGCACGATCGCGGACGGGGTGGAGAGTACCGTCCTGGTCTGTGACCAGGGGGCCACCACCCTGGAGCTGACCGCACTGGCCATCAGCGGCGACCGCACCGTGCGGATCACGGACACCACCACACACCCGCTGGGCGGCGACCATTGGGACGCGGCCGTCGCCGGGGAACTGCTCCGGCAGATCACCACGGCGCACCCGGGGGCGGCCGAGGATGTCCGGCCGGATGCCGCGCTGTACCGGGTCGCGGAGGAGCTCCGGCTGGGGATCGGCGACGGGGAGACGCGTACCCGGCAGCTGAACTGGCAGGACCTGGACTGTGAAGTCGCCCTGGACCGAGTCGAGTTCGAGCGACTGGTGACGCCGCTGCGCAGGCGGGCCCGGGAGGCCGTCGCGGCCGCGGTGAGCGCGGGCGACGAACGGCCCGGCGGCGCGCCGACGGCGCTGCTGCTGGCCGGCGGGCTGTGCGCGACCGAGGGGCTGGCGGAGGCGCTCGAGGACGGCCTGGGGCTGTATGTACGGTGCGCGGAGCCCGCGTCGGCCGTCGTACGGGGGCTGGTGCAGCTGAGCGGGTTCGGGGTGTTGCGGGTGCTGTCGGGGCGGCAGGCGCAAGAGCCGCCGCGGCACGAGGCACGGTCCGGTCCGGCTTCCGGGCGGCGTCCGGACCCCGAGCCGCCTCGGGATCCCGAGCCACGGCAGGAGCGCGAAGCACCGCAGGACCCCGAGCCGCAGCAGGAGCGTGAGCGGCGCCAGGCCCCGGAGTCGGTGGTGGCGGCGGAGCCGGCGCCGGCCACGCCCCCGGAGGCCGGGCCCACGCCCCGGCACGAACCGCAGCCACCGGAGCCCGAGCAGGAGCCCGTACGGGAACCGGAGCCCCGGCTCGACGAGCCCGTACCGGAGCCCGAACAGGGGCCCGAGCCGGACACGGAGACCGCACCCACACCCCCGCCCACCACCGACAACGCCGCCCTCGCCGCCGTCCCCGTCGACCACCTCCAGGCCATCCGCCGCGACGACCACCTCCTGGTCCTGTGGGCCTGGCCCGACGACTGCCTCGCCGCGCGTGTGCGCTGGCGCGTCGAGGGCGACCGGCCCACCAGCCCGCTCGACTCCGGGGACGTCCGGTGCTCCCGCCGCGTCTATGAACACGACGGCGGTCTGGACCTCGTCGTGGGCCGCGGCGCGGTGACGCTGACCGTGGAGGCCCTGGTCGCGGGCGGGCAAGTCGGCTGCGAGGGGGCGGCGGCCCTCCTCGTACCCGCCGAGTCCCCCGTGGTGCGCTACACGCCCGCCGTACGCCGCACGCTCAAGGGCCGCATCGCGACGGTCACCTTCGAGACCGATACCCACTGCGAACTGCCCGCGCTGCGCATCGTCCACGGCACCGGCCGCTACCGCCCGATGAGTACGAAGGACGGCACGGTCGTGCACGAGGTGGCGGCCCGGCCGTTGCGGGCCGGCACGCCGGCGTCCGTCGAGTTCGCCTTCCCCGCCGGGCGCGGACCGTCCTGGCTGGTGTGCTTCCCCGTCCTGGCCGACCGCGACGCCGAGACGCCCGAGGTACGCCCTGCCGCGCTGCACCGACTGAAAGTGACGTGACGCCATGGCCAAGAGACTGACCTGCCCGTACTGCTACGAGACGTTCACCGCGCGGGAGATCGGGTTCCGCTGCAACAGCCGGACGAGCCGGACGCAGAAGCGCTGCGCCCGTAAGCGGGACGCGGTGCTCGATGAGCGGATGGGGGAACGCGGCGACGTGGGACCGGCGTTCACTGCGGACGGGCGCAAGCCGACCGCGGTGTGCCCGGACTGTGACGGCGTCACGACGTACCGGATCTGCCCGGTGTGCCATATGACGCTGCCGGTGCAGTTCGGCATGGTGGAGGACCGGATGATCGCCATGGTCGGCGCCAAGGCGTCGGGCAAGACGGTGTATATGACCGTCCTGCTGCACGAGATCATGAATCAGGTCGGTGCGGAGTTCGGGGCCTCGATGATGGCCTCGGACGATGACACGATGCGCCGCTTCACCTCCGACTACCAGGACCATCTCTACCAGGACACTTCGCCACCGGTGTTCCTCCTGATATCTGCGCATTTCACCGCTACACCAGGAATTCCGATCTCCCC
>NZ_JBEZJZ010000125.1:0-23147 GCF_040651455.1 Streptomyces sp. NPDC048483 | reverse complement strand
AAACAGATTGGGTTTTTTTTGTGACTGTTTTAAAGAGGTGTGCTCTACCGTTGGGGGCGGGGCGCCACCCCCCCGCGGGGGGCCGGGGGGTCACCGCCCCGCAACGGTGTGTGGGGAGAGAGGGCTCAGATCCGGTCGAGGATCTTGTTCATCCTGTCGACTTCGGCGGCCTGGTTCTTGATGACGTCGCCCGCGAGCTTCTTGGCGGTCGCATTGCGGCCGTTCTTCTGCTCATCCTTGGCCATGGTGATCGCGCCGTTGTGGTGGCCGATCATCATCTGCGCGAACTTCTTGTCGAAGTCCTTGCCCTTGGCCGCCTTGAGGTCCGTCATGTCCTTCTCGGACATCATCCCGGCCGTGCCGTCCATGCCGCCCGAACCGTGGTCCATACCGCCCGAACCGTGCTCCATGCCGGGCATGTTGTGCTCGGACGACTCCGGCTTGCCCCACGCCTTGAGCCACGACCGCATGGTCTTGATCTCGGGGTCCTGCGCCTTCTCGATCGCCGCTGCCAGGGTCTTGATCTCCGCGTCGGAGGCCCGGCCTTCGGTCAGCTCGGCCATCTCGACGGCCTGCCGGTGGTGCGGGATCATGCCCTGCGCGAAGCTGACGTCCGCGTCGTTGAACGCCCCCGGTGCGGGCTTCGCCCCGGCCTCCTTCGAGGCGGTCGGCGCGGACGTGCCCCCGTGGCTCTTGTCCTTCATGTCGTGGTCGTTGCTGCCGCACGCGGCAAGCAGCAGGGCTCCTGCGGCGAAGACCCCCGCAGCCGCGACGCGGCGGCGGCTCACGGGACGTGGGACAGCGCGCTTGATGGAGCTCATGTCGATACACCTCATGTTGTCTGTTGTGCGGATGTGTTGCGCGTACGCGGCGTCGCGGGCAGCGCTCAGTGCGCGCCCGCGAGGACGGTTCGGCCTAGATCCGCAGGACTGACAACCGGGTGAGATCGGGTCCGCGTGGTGGAGGGTTGGGCCGCAGCATGACAACGGCGCTCGCGAGGAGGTCCGCCAGCCACCCCGGGCGCCGGGCCAGGGCCGCTTGCAGCAGCGTCGCGAGCGCCCAGGTGCCGAGCACAGCCATGCACAGCGAGGCCATGTTCATGCCGGTGCCGGTGCCGGGTGCGTAGTGCGACGACGGGTCGGCGGACGTCTCCGAGCGCGCGGCGTGCGCGGAGGGCGCGGGTGATGACTGGGCCATCCGGGTCTCAGGGGAGGCATGCGCCTGGGACGTCGCGTCCATGCCGGTGGCGTGGTCCATCCCGGTATGCGTACCGGAGCCGGAGGACCCATCGGGATGTCCGACGGTGTGCATGACGAAGACGCCGAGCGCGAGCACAACGACCAGCAGGACCTGCGCCATGGCGCCGCCTGCTCGTACGTGCCGTCTCGTGTTCACCGCCGTGCACCTCCTCGGACGACAGTACCCAAGCGGGCGCACTATCTGTCGCCGGGGTCCTGGCGGAGCCCCGCCCGGCACGTGCATGCCGGCACCGGGCGACCGCGGCGCCAGGTCAGGTAGCCCGCCGACGCGCCGTGGTGATGAGGGTGTGCAGCACCGCCTGGGCGGTGGGCAGCCGGTTCGCCGCTTGGCGCCAGACCAGTGAGCGGGGGCCGTCGAGTACCTCTGAGGTGATCTCCTGCCCGCGGTGGGCGGGAAGGCAGTGCATGGCGACCGCCTCCCGGGGAGCGTGGGCGAGCAGGGCACCGTCCACCCGGTAGTCGGCCAGGAGCGTGGCCCGTACGGCGTGTTCATCGCGTTTGTCCATGGGCACCCACACCTCGGCGTAGACGGCCTGCGCGGCGCGGACGGCCTCG
This sequence comes from Streptomyces sp. NPDC048483, assembly GCF_040651455.1. Taxonomy (NCBI): domain Bacteria; kingdom Bacillati; phylum Actinomycetota; class Actinomycetes; order Kitasatosporales; family Streptomycetaceae; genus Streptomyces; species Streptomyces sp. NPDC048483. Next base: position 21,333 of record NZ_JBEZJZ010000125.1, on the reverse strand, counting down.
ATCGGCTCGGTGGTGAGGGATACGGAGCCGCCCGTCTGCGCCATCAGCTCCTGCGCCTCGCCGAGGATGTCCGCGTCGGTCTCGTAGCCGCGCGGGGCGGCGATGGTCAGGTGCATGCCGGAGGCCGCGCACGCCGCCAGGAAGGAGTTGCAGGTGTTGCTCCTGCCGTCCCCGATGAAGGCCGCCCTCATCCCCGCCAGAGTGCCGAAGTGCTCGCGCAGCGCAAGGAGGTCGGCCAAGGACTGGCAGGGGTGGTGGCTGTTGGACAGGGCGTTGATGACCGGAACCGTTGCGGCCTCGGCCATCTGCTCCACCGTGGAGTGCGCGAAGGTGCGCACCGTGATGGCGTCGAGGTACGAGGACAGCACGCGGGTGGTGTCGGCGATGGTCTCGCCGTGGCCGAGCTGCATCTCGTCCCGGTTCAGCACAATGGCGCTCATGCCCAGCCGGTGGGCGGCCGTGGCCAGGGAGACGCGGGTGCGCGTGGAGGGCTTTTCGAACAGACACCCGATGGTGGCCCCGTGCAGGCTGCGCTCCCAGCCCAGCGGCTCCTGCTTCATCGCCCCCGCCAGCTCCAGCAGACCGGCCAGGGTTCCCGGGTCCAGGTCACTGACCCGGAGCAGATCGTCGGGAACCTTGCCGTGCACGGCCGGACGGTCGACGGCAGAAGCTGGTGTCGGCTGAGGCATCACGCGGCTCCGGTTCTTTCGCGCTGGCGGGGCGTTCTGCCACCAGCCTGCTACCCGGCGGGTGGACGGGCACTCCCAGCGGCTGCGGGTGGGTGAACCGCTGTGGCGTGGCCCCCGCTGCCGCCCGACCATGGAGCCGAGGAGATCGACAAGGTCTCGGCGACGCAGGCGCTGATCGGCGCAGCAGGCGCTGACGGACGCAGCGGGTGCTGACAGGCGCAGCATGTCCCGGCCGGCCCCGCCCGGCCGGGACCGGGCATCGAAGGGCACCGGCATGATCAGTGGCGAGAAATATCCGACCCTGGGCGTGGAGGAGGAGTACTTCCTCATCGACCCCGACAGCCGTGACGTGGCGCCCGCCGGATCCCGGGTCCTGCGGCGCGCCGCCCCCGTCCTGGGCGACCAGGTCTCGGGCGAGTTGACCGAGTACCAGATCGAGGCCAAGACACCACCGTGCGGCGGCATGGACGAGCTGCTCTCCCACCTGGCCCGGATGCGGACGGCAGTGGTGCAGGCAGCCGCCGCCGAAGGGCTGCGCGTGGCCGCGTCGGGCACCCCGGTCCTGGGAGCACACGGCCCGGCGCCCATCCGGGACGACCCCGGCTACCGCCCCGGGCTCGACGCGTACAGAGCCTTGAACGACACCTACGCCCTGTGCGCCCTCCATACCCACGTCCAGGTCCCCGACCTGGAACATGCCGTCCTGATCTGCAATCACCTGCGGCCCTGGCTGCCGCTCCTGGTCGCCATGTCGGCGAACTCACCCTTTTGGGAGGGGCGCGACACCGGCTACGCCAGCTGGCGCACCGTCGCCGGCGGCCAATGGCCGGTCGCGGGCCCCCCGCCGTACTTCACCTCGGCCGACCGGTACAAACAGCTGTGCGCGGACCTGACGGATGCCGGCGCCGCCGTGGGGGACCACACGCTGCTGTGGGACGTACGGCCCTCCGCGCACCTGCCCACCGTCGAGATCCGCGCCATGGACGTCCCCACCAGCATCGAGGAGACGGCCGTGCTCGCCGTCCTCGTGCGCGCGATGGTCGTCCAGGCGCTGGAACGCGTGCAACGCGGCGACCCGGGCCCGCAGGTGTGCGACGCCCTGCTGCGCGCGGCGTACTGGCGTTCCGCCCGCGACGGCTGCTCCGGCCACGCCGTGGACACCCGCAGCAGCAAACTTGTGCCCGTCGCTCATCTGCTGCGGGATCTTGTGGACTACGCCCGCCCCACGCTCGAGGAGTCCGGGGAACTGGTATCGGTGAGCGCCGCGCTCCGCCGCCTTGCCGGCCACGGCGGCGCGCGGCGCCAGCGCGCCGCGTTCTCCCACCGGGCCAGCCTCCAGGACGTCGTCGACCGCCTGATTCGGCACACGACGTGCGCCGCCCCCGTCCCAGCGGCTTTTGACCTCACATGAACGGGCCCGCCGGATGCGCGCCCGGGAGTTCGAGCGAGCGCTCGTAGGCCGGTCTGCGCCAGGACGGCCGTGGTGCCGGGCCGCCGTGCGGCTCGGGCCGTAGCGCGGGGGGACCTAGCGCGGGGGGACCTTTCCTGCGACAACTCGTTGCCCTCACGGGAAGTTGGGCGACACCGCCCCGCCCGCCCGGTTGCGGCGTAGATCACGATCCGGGAAGCCGACACGCATGCTGAAAGACGGCGAGAGAGGCAGGAATGACAGAAAGTCCCCCGCGCGAGGTGCACCGCCTCAAAGCGAACTCCGTGAGCCTCACCGGCGTCGTCTTCATGGCGGTCGCCACCGCAGCGCCGATCACCGCGATGACCGGCAGCCTCCCGATCGCGGTCGGCTCGGGCAACGGCACGGGCGCGCCCGCCGGTTACCTCTTCGCGACCGTGGTCCTGACGGTGTTCTCCGTCGGATACATCGCCATGGCGAAGCGGATCACCGCAGCGGGTGCCTTCTACGGCTATATCTCGCACGGCCTCGGCCGCATCGCCGGAATGGCCTCGGGGATGCTCGCCGTCCTCGCGTACATCGTCCTCGAGGCGTCGGTCGTCGGTGTCTTCTCGTACTTCGCCAGGACCACCGTCCACGACCAGCTCGGCGTCGAGCTGCCGTGGATCCTGTACGCGGCCGCGATGCTCGCCGTCACCGCGGTCCTGGCGCACTTCGACATCAGCCTCACCGCGAAGGCGCTCGGCGTGATGCTGATCGCGGAGATCGCGGTGCTGTTCGCGGTCGCCACCGCCGTACTGGTGCACGGCGGCGGTCCCGACGGCATTCCGGTCGAGCCGGTCAACCCCAAGAACGCGTTCACCGGCGCCTCCGCCGGGCTCGGCCTCTTCTTCGTCTTCGGGTCGTGGGTCGGCTTCGAATCGACCGCCATGTACGGAGAGGAGTCCCGCGACCCCAAGCGCGTCATCCCGCGCGCGACCCTCATCTCGGTCATCGGCGTCGGCCTCTTGTACATCTATGTCTCCTGGATGACGATCGCGGGCAACGGCCTGGCCGGCTCGGTCACCGTCTCGTCCTCGGCCGACCCGCTCGATCTCTTCTTCGGCCCGGCGCAGACCTTCCTCGGGGCGTGGGCGGTCGACGCCTTCCAATGGCTGCTGATCACCGGCTCGTTCGCCTGCGGTACGGCCTTCCACCAGTGCGCCTCGCGCTATCTGTACGCGATCGGGCGCGAGGGATTCCTGCACCCGGCCCTCGGCCGCACGCACCCCTCGCACGGCTCCCCGTACCTCGCCTCCTCCGCCCAGTCCGCGATCGCCGTCGCACTCGTCGCCGGCTTCTGGCTCACCGGGCAGGACCCGTACCTCCACCTCTACACGCTGCTCGCGATCCTCGGCACGATGGCGATCCTGATCGTGCAGACCCTCTGTTCCTTTGCCGTCATCGGCTACTTCCGCACCCACCATCCCGAGGACCGGCACTGGTTCAGGACGCTGGTCGCTCCGCTGCTCGGCGGCGCCGGCATGATCGCCGTCGTTGCCCTCCTGGTGATCAACATGGACACCGCGGCGGGGGAGGCCGCGGACTCCCTCTTCTTCAGGGCCATCCCCTGGATCGTCGGCCTCGTCTTCTGCGGCGGCCTGGGCCTGGGCTGGTACCTGAAGGCCCGTCAGCCGCACCGCTACGAGATCATCGGCCGGATCGTCCTGGAGGACGCGGCCGAGCGCACGACCGGCCCCCGGCAACCGTCCGCGACCGCCTGAGGAAACCCTTTGGCCCGATGGCGCGTACTGCCCGCGTGACCGGGCCGACGAGGACTTCGCGGCGGTCTGCCACGCCCTCCACCCGCACCGTGGCCGGGCAGCCGACCCTGCCGGGGAGTCATGTCACTGCCGTAAGCCCGTTGATCATGCGGTCGAGAAGACGGCCGAAAGCGGCTTGGGGTTCCTGGGCATGGCTCGGCATCGCCAGGGCTTGGGCAAGATGGGGGTACCGGCCTTCGACGGCGACGGACCGAAGGTAGCGGGCCTGCGCGTCGAGGAGTTCGCCGGAGGTGCGGCCGGCGGCCTCGGTGGCCTGTTCCTGGGCGAGTTCATACGAAACGTAGCTGGCCACGAAACCGGTGAGCAGGCTGAAGGTCTCCAGCCTCGCCTGGGCGTCCAGGCCGACAGGGGCGAGTACGGCGAGCGTGTACTCCACGACGGCGAGGGCGTTCGGGCCGAGGGTCTGCCGTGCGGGCAGCGCGGCGGGCAGCCAAGGGTGGCGGCGCATGATCGCGCGTTGGTCGTGGGCGATCTGCCGGAGGCCGGCGCGCCAGTCGCCGGAGGGCTCGGGCGGCAGCCGGTGGTCGCCGCTCACGTGGTCGATCATGAGCTCCAGCAGCGTCTCCTTGTTGGGGACGTAGCTGTAGAGGGACATCGTTCCGGCCCCGATCCGGGCGGCGACCGCGCGCATCGTGACCGCGGTGAGCCCTTCGGCGTCGGCGAGGGCAACGGCCTCGGCGGTGATCGCGGCGCGGCTGTGCGCCGGCCGCCTGCCCCGTCGCGGGCGTTCGGCCGGCGACCAGAGCCGCTCGGGATCCACACCGGCATCGCGGCCGGCTGAGCCTGTACGGGTCACGGCGTCTTCTCCTCACTCCTGTCGGCCATTCCATCATCACCTCCGCTATTCTCGTACGACGTACGAGAATTCACTGCGGATCCTGCTCCAGGAATCGAGGCACCATGACGCGCACCATGACCACGGCGACGCACCATTCGTCCGCACAGAAGCCGCCCCTGCTCGCCCGGGCCATGCGGCGCACCTTCCGGGGCCTTCCCCCCAAGCTCCACGACGTCGCCTACGAGCCCGGCCTCGCGGTGCCCGCCGCCGACGGCAGCACATTGCTGACGGACCATTACTTCCCCCTGGCCGACGGCGACTTCCCCACCCTCCTGGTCCGCTCGCCGTACGGCCGGGTTTTCCCCTGGGCGCCGATGTACGGCGTGCTCTTCGCCGAACAGGGCTTCCATGTCGTCCTGCAGAGCTGCCGCGGCACCGGAGGATCCGGCGGCGAGTTCGACCTGTGGCGCAACGAGGCCGCCGACGGCCGGGCCACCGTCGCCTGGCTGCGCCGGCAGTCCTGGTTCTCCGGCGCGCTGGGGACGATCGGCGCCAGCTACCTCGGCTACACCCAGTGGGCGCTGGCCCTGGACCCGCCGCCGGAGCTGCGCGCGATGGTGGTCCAGGTCGGCCTGCACAACATGCACGGCTACTTCTACCCGGCAGGGGACGGCGCGTTCTCCCTGGAGAGCACCCTTGCCACCACCGCGGGCATGACGTATCAGCACCGGGGCGTACCGAGTTTTCTGCGGTCCGTCCTGCGGCTGCAACGCCATGCGCGGAAGATCGCGCGCACCCTTCCCCTCAAGGAGGCGTACGTGCCCGGCCTGGGCGGACGGGTGCCGTTCCTGGAGGAGGCCATGGCCCACCCGGACGCGGACGACGCGTACTGGCAAGGGGTGGACGTGGGGGCCGCGGCCGACCGCCTGGCCGTGCCGACCAGCCTGATCACCGGCTGGCACGACGTGGCCCTCGACCAGACCCTGCAGCAGTACGACAGGCTGCGGCGCGCCGGCTGCGACACCGCCCTGCTCGTCGGCCCCTGGACACACAACTCCGCATTGCAGCAAGGCTGGCCCGAGGTCTTCGCGGAAAGCCTCGCCTGGCTGCGGGCCCACCTGTGCGACGACCCGTCCGGCCTGCGGGAGACGAGGGTGCGTGTCCACGTGGGCGGCCGACAGACATGGCAGGACCTGCCCGACTGGCCTACGGCCACAACCGCCCGCCGCTGGTACCTCGACAGCGGCGGCACGCTGAGCATCAAGGCCCCCGAGGAGACGTCGGCGCCGCTGACCTTCCGCTACGACCCGGCCGATCCGACGCCCTCGATCGGCGGTCCCCTGCTGTCCAACAAAGCCGGGAATCAGGACAACACCGCTCTGGAGGCCAGGGACGACGTGCTGACCTTCACCACCGCACCCCTCACCGAGCCGGTCCACATCCTCGGGCCGGTCAGCGTCGACCTACAGGTCAGCACGGACACCGGCCACGCCGATGTCTTCGCCCGGCTCTGCGACGTCGATGGCCGGGGCCGCTCGACCAACGTCTGCGACGGGCTGCGACGGCTGCCGCCCATGGAGTCCGCGGCTGAACCCTCCCCGGCCGCCGTCACAGTGGCGATGAGTTCCACCGCCCACCACTTCCCCGCCGGCCACCGGATCCGCCTTCAGATCAGCGGCGGCGCCCACCCACGCTTCGCCCGCAACACCGGCACCGGTGAAGCCCTGGCGACGACCACCCGACTCCTCCCGTCCGAAGTCTCGCTGCACCATCCGTCCGCGCTCGTGCTCCCCCTCGCAGAAACGGAGTCCACCAGGCCGGGCCCTGCACGCTGACGGGACCGCAGGCCGATCGCCCCGGCTCCGTGCGTGAGCCAGCCGGAAGTCGCCAGACGGATTGGGCCGCGCGAGGCGACACTGGAGCAGTGCTGATTGTGGATGCCGTACTGGAAACCGTGGACACCGCCGACTTCTCCTTTTGGCCGGTGGCTGACCTGCCTCCCTACCGGCTCCTGACTCTGTCCCGCCGCATGTCCCTGCCCGAAGTCGGCAGTGCACTGGCGACCCTGGCCGACTACAACTCCCGGACGTCCGGCGACGACCGTCCGGTGACAGATGCCGGCGAACAGATTCGTCGCCTGCTGGAGGCGGAGAAAGTCATCGCACCAGGCGGTCTGCTCATCCACCACACCGGCATCGATGTCACAGTGAGCCCGGGATGCTGTTGCGGCCTGGAGGACTGGCGCGAGTGGCTCGACGTCCTGACGGGAGAAACGCCGTGGCTCGGCCACGACCCCTCACCAAGGATCGAGCATGCCGACACGGTCATTCGGCTGTGGCCCGACGGCGGAGACGCGGCACAGGCTCCTTCAGCGCGTCCCCTCGAGATCCCAGTGGGTGACCTGGCGGGAATTCTGCAATCCGTGCGAGACGACATGCAGGGCTTCCTCTCTCTCACCGAGCAGTGGGCCGCCGGCCATGTTCCGTCCCTTGCCATGGACCTGGTGACGAGACTCGACGAAGACCTGGCCATCAGCGCACCACTGCCGAGCGACGATGGCCGACACGTACGGTGACTGATCACAGAAGCCGAGCCAGAGCCAGAACCGGGCAGTCGGGTACCGCTCCCGTACCTGGGCCCCACCGGCATGGGACCGTTTGGGCTCCCGGCGCCATTCATTCCACGGCTGGGCCCGGCTGCCGGAACGTCCGCCAGTACTGACGTCGCTTCTCGTCCCGCACGACGACGCCGAGACGGGCCAGTTCTTCGCGGAGCTCCCGTACGTCGTCGTCGGACGGGCCCTTCTTCTCCAGGGTCTTTTGGCGGGCATTGAGGAAGGCGTTCACGGCTTCCGGCAGTTCGGGAGTGCCCGGGACCCAGCGACGGAACTCGTCATGGTGCGGATCGGCGTCCGCCCAGGCGTAGCCGTGCTCGGTGAAAGCGTCGGCAAGGCGGCCGGCATTCAGGTCGCACTCCTCGCGCGCGAGTTCCCCGCCGTCGTGGCCGAGCAGGATGAGTCGCTCGCCGTCCCGGCACACCGTGGCGATGGCGTCGAGCGGGAACCCCTGGTCCCGGCCCTTGCGGGTGAGCACCACGCGCTCGTCCGACAGCCGAATGACCAACTCCTCGTGTTGCGCGATGAATCCGACCACCAGCCCCACCACCGAACCCACAGCGGGCAGCCAAGGGCCGGGGACCGACGCGAGGAGCCGGGCCGGCCCCTGCAGAGGCGCCCAGGGCAGCGTCACCAGCCAGTCGGCAAGGAGGCCGACGAGCCGGCCGACACCCGCCCCGGCCGGTACCAACGCGGCATAGACGCCTACGGTGACCCACGCCGGCCTGCCGAGCACGGTGAGACGGTCCGCCTGCGAGTCCAGCTCCGGGCGCTTGTTCCTCTCCATGTTTTCCCCCTTCGCGCTGTTTCCCCTTCGCTCTTGCCGTCCGCCATCATAGACCGAGCGCTCGATCTATTATTGGCGGAAGACCTCAAGAGCCCAGAGCCGACCCACAGGAGTCCGCGGTGAGAACAGTCGACCCGGCCAAACACCGAGCACGGCGCCGCCACATCGTCGACGCCGCAACCGCACTCTTCGCTGCCAAAGGCTTCGAGCGCACCACCACGGCAGAGATCTGCAAAACCGCCGGCATGAGCGCGGGCAACCTGTTCCACTACTTCCCCAACAAGCGCGCGATCTTCCACGCCGTCTTCGAGGACGACGAGCGCGACGGCGGCGCCACCAAGTCCGAAAGCCTCGCCGCCGCTCGCGCCGCCGACGACCCGTGGACCGCCCTCCTCGACACCGTCGACCTCCTCGCAACCCCCGCCACGCAGCCACTGGTCCCGGCCCTGGTCATGGAGGCGTTGATCCAGGCCCACCGCGACCCCGATCTCGAAGCGCTGCTGGGCCGTGACAACGACGAGGAGCGGTCCACCCTCACCACCCTGCTGCGGAACGGGGCCACGGCAGGCCAGATCGACCCCGACCTGGACCCGGACGACACCGCGGCCTGGGTCATGGCGCTCATCGCCGCCCTCTACACCAGCGCCGCCACCGACCCGTCCTTCGACCCGGCCGATCAACTCCCCACCCTGCGCCTGATCCTCCAGCGTTTCCTACGCCCCAACGCCACCCCGACGCCGGAACGGTGAGTCGGGCTCCGGCTCAGGCTTGCGAGGCCGTGACGGGGAGTCAGGTGTCCGGAAGACGCCTGGGAGGAGCGGCTGGGCAGGGGCGGCCGAGCAGGGGTGACTGAGCAGGAGTGGCTGAGCAGGAGTGGCTGAGCAGGAGTGGCCTGGGCGGTGCCGTGGCCCTGAATGAAGGCGGTCAGGGACACCTCAGGGTCCAGCATCACTCGGCGTGACACGGCAATAGCCTCATTCTTCACTAAACTGAACATATCTCGCCCAACCCAGGGAGGCGTCATGAAATTCGTACAAATAATCGATTACAAGACCGAGCGCCCCGACGGCATGAACGCACTCATGGACAAGTGGGTCGAGCAGACCAAGGGCAAGCGGACCGCCACCCACAGCGTTGTCGGCAAGGACCGGGCCGACTCATCCCACTTCGTCGAGATCGTCGAATTCCCTTCGCACGAAGAGGCGATGAAGAACTCCCACCTCCCGGAGACCGACCGGATCTTTCAGGAGATGGTGGCGCTCTGCGACGGAATGCCGTCGTTCACCGACCTCGACATCGTCCGGGACGAACAGCTGAACACCGCAACCGCCCGCCGGTTCTTCCACGAGATCGCCGTCGGGGGCAACCTCGACGCCGTCGACGAGGTGTTCGCGGCCGACTACCGGGACCACGACGTCATCAAGGAAGAGGAGACCGTGACCGGGGCCGACGTCATGCGCAGTGACGTCACCAGGTGGCGCGCCGCCTTCGACTTCACGTTCAACCTCGACTCCCAGATCGCCCAGGGCGACGATGTCGTGACGCGGTGGACCTGGACCGGCACACACAAGGGCGACTTCATGGGTATCGCCCCAACGGGCAAGGTCTGCACCATGACCGGGGTCACCACCTTCCGGTTCCACGACGGAATGGTCCAGGAAGGCTGGTGGCACTACGACATCATGGGTCTGATGCGGCAACTCGGCGCGCTCTGACCGGCCAGTCGATATCGGTCAGGGTGGCCAGCAGGCGGCCGTCCGAGAGGGCCACCACTACGTCGGTGCCGCGGGCCGCCCCCTCGGCGAAGGCAGCAGGCGCAGTGTGGTCCAGGAGGAAGACGAAGTGCTGGACGATGCGTTGCCGCCATGCGTCGAGGTTGCCGTCGGCGTCGATGCGGAGGTTGAAGTTCCAGGCTGCCTGGGCGAGGACCGATACAAGCAGCCCGAGGAAGTCGGCCTGCCTCAGGTCGTCCGCGTGGTCGATCAGGATCGCAAGGTCCTGGTTGCCGTGGCCGGGGCCGTGCCAGTCGTGGAGGCAGTCCACCAGGGCGTCCCAGTTGTGGCCGAAGTGGCCGGCAAACGACAGCTCCCGAGCGAAGGTACGGAAGAGGGACGCGGCATCCCGCAGCTCGCGGCCGTCCAGTCGCAGGACCAGACCGTTTTGCCGCACCAGCGTGGCGGTTTCCGCAGCCGGCCAAGGGTCGGCGGCAGAGGTGAACACGACCCAGGGGGAGCGGCGTTCCGTCAGAGTGGGCTGCGGTGGCATGGCCGTGATCCTTGCAGAGCGGCGAGGCCGTGGGCGTGCGCCGCTGCTCAGGCGGCGCGGCCAGGGCGGCAGCGGGTGACGGCCAGGATGGCCATGTCGTCCTGGCCCTCTCCCCCGGTCCAGCGGCCGACGTCCTTGGTCAGGGCGTCCACCAGTGCATCGGGGCTCGTGAACCGCCGGCCCAGGCGTCGGGAGCGCAGCGGGTCGTAGAAGATTCCCCGTTTGTCCCGCGCCTCGGTGACACCGTCGGTGACCAGGAGCAGCGAGGCGCCCGGGGGCAGGCGCACCACATCGACCGGCGCGTGCCCCATGGGATCGAGGTTGCCCAGCCCCATGCCGAGGGGCAGCTGCGGGTCGGTCGGATCGAGCCGTACGAGCCGCCCGTCGTGGACCAGGTACGGGGGCGGGTGCCCTCGGTTGGCCAGCCTCAGCGCCTCGCCGTCGACGGACACCTCGGCCAGCAGGGCGGTGGTGAAGCCCTCCCTCGACGGCACCGGGCCGCTCCGGGCCGCCGCCCTGGCCATCGCCTCGTCCAGCCGCCGCACCAGCGTGGCCAGCGTGGGAGCGTACTCGGCCTCCTGCCGGAACGCGCCGATCGCGACCGAGACGGCCGCGACGGCTTGAATGCCCTTGCCCCTCACATCGCCGATGATCATTCGCACTCCGAACGGGGTCTCCTGCACCGCGTACAGGTCACCGCCGATCCGCGCCTCGGCCTGCGCCGCGATATATCCGGCGGCCACGGCCAGCGGACCGGCCCTCTTCGGCGGGGCCGGGAGCACCGCCAGCTGGACCGCCTCCGCGAGATCCCTGGCCAGCGCCAGATCGCGCCCCTGCCGCGCGATGAGCCCGTTGATGGCCAGCGCCAGCACCCCGATCAGGCCGACCACGGCCAGATCGACGAGCAGCGGCGTCACCGGCCGCTCGCGCTCGATGTCCAGCCCCACCGAGAGTACGCACGTGGCGGCCATGACAGCGACCGCGGAGCGGAAGGGCAGCATGGCGCCCGCGATCAGCGGTCCCGCCGCGAGGAGCGGGAGCCCCATGTACGGCTCGGGCGCGAAAAGGTCCAGCAGGACGCCGGTCACCAGGGCCAGCGCCACCAGCGTCCAGGGCATCTTCACTGGTGTGGGCTGCAAGCCTTTCACAGTGCTCTCCTGCTGCCGGGCCGCGCTCGCGACGCGGAAGGAAGCAGAGCCACGGCACGATGCACCTCACCGACTCCATCGGTATGCCCATCGCTTCACACATACGCCGGATGTGCAACAGATACCGGTTGCGGGCGGGCACCGGCGTCCGTGTGCGGGGTGCCCGGGGCCCCGGGCCCGGGGCGGGCGTCGCCGTCCGGCAGCCGGAGCGGTCGGCCCCGTACGTCACCGCCAAAGCCTTCAGGGAGCAGGTCGGGGCAGCCGGAGATCCGTTCCGGCCGGTGCGGCCCGCCGCGGCGGAACGTGCCCGAGGGTGCTCACACCGGCCCCGGCCGAGCGGGCACGTCAGTCGCCCCAGATCTTGCGGTAGGCCTGGCGGTAGCCCTCGGAGTCCCAGGACAGTGCGCCGCCGCTGTTCGCGGCGGTGGTGATGTGGACGGGGGCGATGTATCCGCTGTCCGGGGCGCCGGCGAAGGCACGGTTGAACTCGTCGATGATCTGCCAGCCCTGTTCGGAGAGGGGCTCGGGCACGGTGGCGGCCTGGAACTCCTTGCCGTTGACGCGCTGGAAGGCCGACGGGTCGCCGTCACCGGCACCGATGTTGAAGGGGGCGCCGGCCCCGTCCTTGCCCGCGGCGCGCAGGGCGGGAGCGGCGTGACGGAAGTACAAGTCGTTGATGGCCACGGAATACGTCCACTTGCGGCCGAAACGGGACAGCAAGGAGCGGACTTCCGCGATGGAGCGCCTGTTGGCCTCGGGTATGGGGAGGTTGGTATAGCTCAGCAGCTCGGTGCCGGAGCAGGTGGCGAGTTCCTTCTTGATCAGGTCGGACTTGCGCTTCGCGAAGGGTATCGAGGTATCGCTGAACAGGACGACGCCCGCGTGGCCGTGGGACCGGGCGATGATCCAGTCGGCGCTGATCTTCGCGACGTCCTCGACCCGCGAGGTGACGTTGCTGAAGAGCCGCGGATCCTTACTGGGGCCGGGGGTCGCGGTGGCGTGCCAGCCGATCAGCGGAATTCCCGCCTTGTTGGCCTTCTTGACACCCTCTGCGGCGATCGCGGGGTCGAAACCGCTGATGACGATGCCGTCCGGCTTGAGTCTGAGGGCCTGCTGGAAGGCGGCCCGGATCCCGTGTGGGGTGCCCTGGCCGTTGAGGGTACGGGCGCGCCACCCGACGATCTCGGCGGCTTCCTGGACACCCTGGGCGACCCCGGCGACGCCGGGGTTGGTCAGGGTCTGGGCGATGTAGACAAGGGTCTTGCCGTGGACGGCCTTGGGCCCGGTGGTGGGGCCCTTCCAAGGGGCGTTGGCCTCCTCGGCCTTCTTCACGGCCTGCTCGGCCCTGGCGAGGGTGGTGGGGCATCCGGGCTTGGAGGAGCGCCTGTGGGTTGCGGTGGCGCCGGCGCCGGAATCGCAGCCGGCGGTCGCCATGACCAGGAGTGCGGCGGCTGTCACGACCGCCTTGCGGGTGGGGTGCACGGGTCTCCTCGCAGGGCAGGATGAGGATACGGGTTGGGGTGGGGGGAGACAGATTACGGGTGGCGATGCTCCGGGGGGCAGCCGCCTTCGGGAGGCACGGCGTACTCCGCCGACGCCGGGCCCGGTCCGGAACGAGCCGGTCCGCGCCCCACTCCCCTACGGACACCGGCCCTTCGGCCCCTCGGCCGGCAGGGCACGCCGCAAGAGGGTAACGGGCCAAAAGCGACAAAGAGCTGAACGCCGCCTGGCCATTGATGACTCACGGCTTGCAAGCGCCTCCGCACGCGGTAATGTTCACGGCCGGTTGGACATGTGGCGCAATCTTTTCGCTCGCCTCTGCGAGCGCACTTCGCGAGCGTCACGCACCCCGTCGTCGGCGGTCGGCAACAACAACACCTCGGTCACCGCTCAGGAGCACGTCGTAAGGAGGCCCAGGTGTCCGTGGACACAGTGGACCCGCCACACGAACGGGACCCGTCCCGACGTTCAGCGTCGGGGCCGCGGTTCCGCCGGCGGGCGGGCGCCCTCCTGGACCGATGGCCGTTCCGGCGGAAACTCAACGTTCTGGTGATCGCGCCCGTCGCTGTCGTCGGCGTGCTTCTGGGCATCGGCGTCAACACGCAGGTGGCCAAGGCCCAGGATGCCGGCCGGACCGCGGAGCTGGTGCGCGACAGCGAGCAGGTCACGAGGCTGATCAACGACGTACAGGCCGAACACCGGCAGGCGCTCCTGCTGTCCGTGGAGCAGGAGTCGGCCCGGCCCGGCATCACCCTGCCCTCGACCGCCGCCTACCGTCGGACGCAGCAGGAGACCGACGAGCAGGTCACCGCCGTGCAATCCGCGTTCGGGGCGGGACTGCCGAAGGAGGAGGCGCAGGCCCTCGAGTACATCCGGGGCCTTGCCGTGCTGCGCGACAAGGTCGAACGGGGCTCGGTTCCGGCCGCCGGCATCGATCCCGCGTACGCTGCCGCCGTCGGCTACCTGATCGACGGCCTGGGCCTGGACCGCTTCGTCGGCACCTCGTCGTCCTCGGTCACCAATCTTCTCGACACGGTGCTGCGGGCCGACGCCGCCCACGCGGCCTTCGAGAGCGGGGTGTTCTCCGCCCAGACGCGGGACGCCAACGCGCTCACCGAGTACACCCGTGCCGTCGGTGCCCACAAGCTCTACGACGAACAGGTGGCACGCTTCGGCAGGATCGGCGACCCGGACCAGGTCCTGCGGCTGAGCGGGATGGAGCGAGATGCCGAGGAGAACGGCATCGAGGCCCAGTTCGCGGAGCTCCAGATCGATCCGGGCTCCCTGCAGGGCCAGACCCCGGATCAGCTGCGCACGGCGATCGCCGCCGGGACCCGGCAGGCCGAGGCCCGCCTCTCCATCACCCGGTCGCTGATCGGCCAGATCGCCGCTCGGGCCGACAGTCTCTCCCAGGGCGCCCTGCACAACGCGCTGGCGATGCTCGGCGTTGCCCTGCTCGGCTTCGCCTCCTGGATGACCTTCTCCGTCCTGGTCCGGCGCTCGGTCGTCCGTCCCCTGGCGGTCCTGACCGGCGCCGCCCAGCAGGTGGTCGACGTGGCAGGCGAGGAACTCGCCAAGGTCGAGGACGACGAGTCGGCGGAGCACACCCCGCTGCGGCCGCGGCCGATCCCCGTTCCGGTCCGCGACGAAATCGGCCACCTGGCCGAGGCGTTCAACCAGGTGCAGGTCACCGCCGCGGCGCTGCTGGAGCGGCAGGTACTCAGCCGCCGCAACGTCGCCGAGATGTTCGGCAACGTCGGACGCCGGGTCAGCAACCTCACCTCACGCCAGCTCATGCTGATCGACGCCGTGGAACGCGAGGAATCCGACCCCGACGTCCTGGAGCGGATGTACCGCATCGACCACATCGCGGTGCGCCTCCAGCGCAACGCCGACAGCCTGATGCTGCTCGCCGGAATCCGGGACCCCGAGCTGGAGGCCCGGCCGACCACCTTGGCCAACGTCATACGGGCGGGGCTCGGCCAGATCGAGGGATACCAGCGGGTGTCCCTGCGGCCCGAGGCGGAGGTCACCGTCACGCCCGACATCGTCGACGATCTGACGCTGATGCTCGCCGAACTGCTGGAGAACGCGGTCTCGTTCTCCCCGTCCGACACCCCCGTTGAGGTGGTCGTCCGGCCCGGCACGGACGTCACCTCGGACGGCGGTGCCCTGATCGAGGTCATCGACCACGGCCTCGGCATGAGCGCGGAACGCCTCGACGAGGAGAACTCCCGCCTGATCCGCCGGGAACGGCTCGACCTCGTACCGACCAAGGTCCTCGGCCTGTTCGTGGTCGGAAACCTCGCCCGGCGCTCGGGCATACGGGTCACCCTGAGCCGTACACCGGGCGGCGGGGTCACCGGCACCGTCTGGCTCCCCTCCGCGCTGCTCCTGACCGGGAGCCCCACCGCCCCACCGTCCCCGGCCGCGGATGTGGCCGAGGCCGAGGCCGACGCGGCGGCACCGCACCCGGCAGCGCCCGAGCCGGAGTCCACCGCGCCCGAGCCCGAGCCCGCACCGGTCTCCGCCACGCCCCTGCCGGTGCGGACCCCGGCCGCCCTGCCCGAACGGCGGCCGGCCGTCACCGCGCCGCAAGGCGAGCTCCCCCGGCTCCTTCCGCACCGCACGGACGCGGAGCACACGGCCGCCGCGGCCGAGCCGCGCCCGGCCCAGCCCGGCCGGCAGCTGCGGCGGCGGGTACGGGGTGCGACGCTCGGCATGACCACCCCCACGGCCGACCGTGAGGCCCAGGCCGTGCGCCCGCCCGTCGACGCCGACGCGGTCCGCTCGGAACTGGACGAATTCGAGGCCGCCGTACGCAGGGCGGAGCAAGAGACCGCCCCTGCCCCGAGGGATCCGGCGTCATCGCCACACCAGCAACCCCGGAAGGAGTCGGGCAGTGACCACGCCGACAGGTAAGAGCAGTTCCGAGCGGGCCGAGCCCACCGATCTGACCGCCGCCGCAGCCGACTTCACCTGGCTGCTCGACCGGTTCGCCACTCAGACCGCCGGTGTCGTCGACGCCATCGCGGTGTCCTCCGACGGCCTGCTGATCGCCGTCTCCCGACTGCGCGAGCAGGCCGACTCCGAGCGGCTCGCGGCGATCGTGTCGGGCGTCACGAGCCTGGCCGCCGGTGCGTCCGGCAACTACGGCCTCGGCGGCCTCAACAAGGTCATCATCGACCTGGAGGGCGGCCATGTACTGGTGTCGGCCATCGGCTGCGGCGCCGTCCTCGGCGTGGTGACCTCGAAGGAGGCGAAGCTCGGCAACATCGCCTACGAGATGACCCTCTTCGCCAACCGGGCCGGCAGCGCGCTCACCCCCCAGCTGGTGCTGGAGCTGAAGAAGACCGCCGGCGCCGCACCGGCCCGCTGACCCGTCCCGCACCGCGGAGGCAGAGGTGCGGGCGCCGAGAAGAGGAGCATGATGGCCGGCGGTGGTCCAGGACCGGACGAGGGTGGCGGTCCCCCCTGCTCATGGGGGTCCCCCCGCTCGAGCGAAGCCGAGAGTGGGGGAGGAACCGAGAGCTTGGGGGAGGACAGCGTCCGCGGCCCGTCGGAGCCGACCGGCCGCGCGTCCGCGATCCGGCCGTTCCTGCTGACCGCCGGCCGGGTGGCGGGGGGCGGGGCCGGTCCGCCGCTCCCGGTCGAGACCCAGGTCGTGGCGACGTCGTCCGGCCTCTCCGTCCTGGACACGCTCGCCTTCGAACCACACGACATCGTCGCCGCCTGCCGCAGGCCGCAGTCGGTGGCGGAACTGGCCGCACGGCTGCGCCTCCACCTCAACGTGGTCCGGGTGCTGGCGGAGGACCTGCGCGCCGCCGGACATCTGACGGTCCACGTCCCGAACACCAGGACAACCCAGGACATCTCCGTACTGCGAAGGGTTATTGATGGTCTCCGTGCCGTCCCCGACTCACGGGACACGCTCCGTGACAGCGGTTGAACAGCCGCCGGTACCGGTCAAGTTGGTGATCGCCGGCGGCTTCGGGGTCGGCAAGACCACGGCCGTGGGCGCGATCTCCGAGATCCGGCCGCTGACCACGGAGGCCGCCATCACCGAGGTCGCGGCGGGCGTGGACGATCTCTCCCACACCCCCGGCAAGACCACCACCACGGTCGCCATGGACTTCGGCTGCATCACCATCGATCCGACGCTGAAGCTCTATCTGTTCGGCACGCCGGGCCAGGACCGGTTCGGGTTCATGTGGGACGACGTGGTCGAGGGCGCTCTCGGCGGTCTGGTGATCGTGGACACCCGCCGCCTCGACGACTGTTACGCCGCGGTGGACTACTTCGAGCACAAGGGCATGCCGTTCGCCGTCGCCGTGAACGCGTTCGACGGTGAAGTCCACCACAATCTCGACGAGGTGCGGTGGGCGCTGGACGTCTCCGACCACGTACCGCTGATCGTCTTCGACGCACGCAAGACGGGCTCGGTCCGCGATGCGCTGCTGGTCGTGCTCGAAGACGCCCTGTCCCGCGCGGAGAGCACCCCCACGGGCTGACTTCCGGGCCCTCGTCGAACGATCCGCCCAAGGCTTCGCTGACCCTCGCCACGGCCACCGCCACGGCCACCGCCGGTGTCCTGCCCGGAAGGGCGGGTTACGCGGCCGACCGTCGTTGATTGCCTGGTAAGCGTTTGTTGATTGCCTTCACGGACTCTGCGGCAGTCGGTAAACGGGGGCGAGACGAGGAAAACAGTGCTGGATACATGTGTCACGGTGACGGTGCATGCCTCCGACCCGCTCAGCCGGGCCGGGGTCGTCAGTCACTTACAGCACCAGCCCACCGTCGAGATCGTCCAGAACCAGGGCGGAGGCGCGGCCAGGGAGCGGGCGGAACAGACGGAGCGCGGGAGAGAGAACAAGGGCGGCGGGGACGCGGTCGGGACCGTGGCGGTCATGCTCATCGACCGGTTCGACGAGATCGCCGCGACCGAGCTGAGACGGCTGGTACGGGGTGGTGAGCAGCGCGTGGTGCTGATTGCACGGGATCTGCGCGAGCCGGAGCTGCTGACGGTCGTCGAGTACGGCGTACGGGCCATACTCTGGCGTCATCAGGCCACCCCGCAACGGCTGTTGCGGGCGGTGCAGAGCGCGGCGCGCGGCGAGGGTGACCTGCCGCCGGACCTGATCAGCAGGCTGCTCACACAGGTGGGACGGCTGCGGCGATCGGCGGTGACCTCCGCCTCCGTGGCGTTCGTACCGACGCTCGGTATGGCGCCGCGCGAGGTCGATGTGCTGCGGCTGGTCGCCGAGGGGCTGGACACCCGGCAGATCTCCGAGAAACTCGCCTACTCCGAACGCACCGTCAAGAATGTGCTGCACGCCCTGATGACGCGGCTGCAATTGCACAACCGCGCGCACGCGGTCGCGTACGCGCTGCGCGAGGGATACATCTGATGGGGGCGGAAGCAGGCACGGAAACGGGTGCGGCAGCAGTCACGGAGTCAGGTGCAAAGACAGGTGCGGGTGCGAAAGCAAGAGGTGCAGCGGTGACGGATTTGGCGCAGGACATTCGGGCGGCGGGTCACCGGGCGGGGGAACAGGCATGATTCACGAAGTCGATGAGGCGATGCGGTCCGTGCTGCGCGGCGGGGTACTGCCGGACGGCACCGGGGACGTCGCGTTCGAGGCGCCGACCCGCGACTGGGCCGCGCGGCGCAACGCACCCACGCTCAATGCGTATCTCTACGACATACGCGAGGAGGTCGCCCGCCGCGAGCGCGGGGCGATCTCGGAGCGGGACGCCAGTGGTGTGGTCGTGCGCAGACGCCAGCCGCCGCGCTGGTTCCGGCTGTCCTACCTGGTCACGGCGTGGACCACACGCCCGGAGGACGAACACCGGCTGCTGTCGGCAGCGCTGGGGTGCCTGCTCTCGCACGAGATCCTGCCGACGGCCGCGCTGCCGGACGCGCTCCGCGCGCTGGAGGTGAGCATCCCGCTCACGGTTGCGGTGCCGCCCCCCGAGTCCCGCTCGATCGCCGATATCTGGTCGGCGCTCGGCGGCGAACTCAAGCCGTCCCTGGACGTGGTGATCACCGTGCCCTTCCCCGTCTCGCCCTCGTACGACGTGGCGCCGCCGGTCACGGAGGGCGCGGTCGCGGTCGTCCGCGGACTCGACGGCGTGCCCGGCGACTCCCAGCCACGGATGCTCCGGTCCGCTCCGGGTGCCTCGCCGTCCGCCGTGGACAGCGAGGAGGAACGGTGAGTGGCACAACGGTGAGCGAGAGCGCCGCCGGCGCGCTGCTCAACCGGTTGGCCGGGCTGCGCGAGCGGGTGGCCGGGCTGGTCGAGCGGCGCAGCGCCGACGATCCGACGGCTGCGGACCCGCTGCGCGGGCTGTATGTGACCCCGGAGACGGCCAGACGGCTGGCCGCGCAATCGCCGACCCCTGCGGGCGAGCCGGATGACGAGGCATCGGGCCCAGCGGACTCATCGGATTCATCGGATTCATCGGATCGATCGGCCGCGCTCGCCGGGCGGTTCGGGCTGTCGGCCCTGGACCTGCACATCCTCCTGGCCGCGCTCGCGCCCGATGTGGACCGGGGCTTCGAGCCGCTGTACGGCTACCTCAACGACGATGTCGGGCGGCGCCGTGCCACGGTCGCGCTGGCGCTGGACCTCGCGGGCACCGGCCCGTACGAGCCCGGGGCCCGCGCCCGCTTCCACCCCGCCGCGCCGCTGCTGTCCGGTGGGCTGCTCGTCATCGAGGACGAGGACCGGCCACTGCCGGGACGGGCGCTGCGGGTGCCGGAGCGGGTGGTGGCCCATCTGCTGGGGGACGACGGTCTGGATCCGGAACTCAGCGGTGGCGAGGTGGAGTTGCTTTTGCCCAGACAGCCGGCCGCCGGCCGTACGGGAAGCGATGCCCGTACCGGGGCCCAGGCATGTGCCGGGCGCCTCGCCGGGCTCGCGAGCGAGCGGCCGCTCGCCGTACATCTGCGGGAGCGCCGGCCCGGTACCGCCGCCGAACCGGTGACCGACGGGCTGCGGAGCACCGGCCTGCCCGTGCTGCGCTATCGGCCGGACGGTCACCGCGGTGACGGTGCGGGCCTGGCGGGCGCGCTGCTGCGGGAGGCCCGGCTGCGGCGGGCCGCGGTCGTCGTAGGGCCGCTGCCGGAGCGGCCCGACGGGCTCGTCAGGGCGCTGGCGGGCAGGGATGTGCCGGTGGTCCTCTTCGGGAACGAGCCGTACGACCCTGACTGGGCCCCGGATTCGGGGCTGTTCACGCTGGACGCGCCGGACGACGGGGCGGCGGCGGGTGAGGTCTGGAACACCGAACTCGGCTCCGTGGACGCCGACTTCGACCTCGCGGCGGCCGTTGCGCCGTACCGGCTGGGCGCCGCTCAGATCCGACGGGCGGCCCGTGCGGCCACCGCCCTCGCCGCCTTCGACGGGACGCCGCTGACCGCCGCCCATGTCCAGCACAGCGCCCGCCAGCAGTCCGCACCGCTGCTGGACCGGCACGCCCGGCGCGTACGGCCCGCCGTCGGCTTCGACGGGCTCGTCCTGCCGCCCGAACCACTGGCTCTGCTGCACGAACTGGTGCAGCGGGCGCGGCATCGGGAGAAGGTGCTGGGCGAGTGGCGGCTGCGCACCGGCGGTGGGCGCGGCAGGGGCGTGGTGGCGCTGTTCGCCGGGGAATCCGGTACCGGAAAGACGCTCTCCGCCGAGGTCGTGGCCGGCGAACTGGGCCTGGATCTTTATGTGGTGGAGCTGTCCGCCGTGGTGGACAAGTACATCGGGGAGACGGAGAAGAACCTGGAGCGGATCTTCTCCGAGGCCGACCGCACGGACGCCGTGCTGCTCTTCGACGAGGCCGACGCCGTCTTCGGCAAACGCTCGGAGGTCAAGAGCTCGCACGACCGGTACGCGAACCTGGAGAGCGCGTATCTGCTGCAGCGGCTGGAGGCGTTCGACGGAATCGCCGTCCTGACCACCAATCTGCGGGCCAACATCGACGATGCGCTCACCCGGCGGCTGGATCTGGTGGTCGACTTCCCGTTCCCGGACGCCGGGCAGCGGATCGCCTTGTGGCGTTCCTGCCTGGCGGCCACCCCCTGCGTGGACGACCTTGATCTCGACGTCTGCGCCAAGGAGTTCGAGCTGTCCGGCGGGGCGATCCGGTCGGCCGCGGTGACCGCCGGATATCTCGCCGCGGGCCGTGGCGCGCCGGTGTCGGCCGAGGACATACGGGCCGGGGCGCGGCGCGAGTACCGCAAGATGGGGCGACTGGTGCCGGACGCGTCGCCCTTGTGGGACTGAGCCGCCGAGGGACGGCGCCGCCGGGGCCGGACGGGCGATCCGCCGTCC
>NZ_JBEZJZ010000124.1:0-23281 GCF_040651455.1 Streptomyces sp. NPDC048483 | reverse complement strand
CTCGGCGTCGACGAATGCGGGCAGCAGCCGGTCGAGGGTGTAGCCGACATAGGCCTCCACCGCCAAGCTCGCCGCCAGCGAGGCCGCCGGCCGGGTCGCCGACCGTTGTCTGCAGATCTTCGGCGGCCGCGGCTACGACCGTACCTATCCCGTCGAGCGCATGTACCGAGAGCTGCGCGTCGACCGGATCTGGGAGGGCACCTCCGAGATCCAGCGGCTGATCATCGCCAACGAGCTCATCAAGCGCGGCACCCGCGCCCTGGCCCTTCCCACGCACTGACACCGCCCCTTTCACCACAGCACAGCGAGGACTTCCATGGACTTCCGTCTCACCCCGCGCCAGTCACAGCTCAAGGCCGACGCGCGCGCCCTCACCGACTTCATCGCCGCCTACGAGATCGAGTGCGAGGAGAACAACGGCCTGCCCGCGAGCGCGCACGCCACGATCCGCGACGCGGTCCTGGCCGCGGGTCTCCAGGCCGTCAACATGCCCGCCGAATGGGGCGGCGCCGGCCTCACCATCGCCGAACAGGCCACCGTGCAGGAGGAGTTGGGACGCCTCACCGGCGCCCTGTGGGACATGGTGTGGCGGCCCGCCAACGCACTCCGGTTCTGCACCCCCGAACAGCGCGAGCGCTTCCTCATTCCGGTGATCAAGGGCGAGCGGCGCGACTGCTACGCCGTCACCGAGCCCGGCGCCGGATCGGACCCGCAGAACCTCGCCACCACCGCGACGAAGAACGACCGGGGCTGGGTGCTCAACGGCGAGAAGTGGTTCGTGACCGTCGGCGACCACGCCGACTTCATGATTGTGCTCGCCGCCGCCGGGCCGGACCGCGCACCGACCCTCTTCCTCGTCGACAAGGACACCCCCGGCATCGAGATGACGCGCGTCCCGCGCTGGATGCACACCTTCGTCTACGAACACCCCGAGTTCACCTTCACCGACGTCCAGGTCGGCGAGGACGCCGTGCTGGGCGGCATCGGCGAGGGGTACGACATCACCCGCTCCTGGTTCACCGAGGAGCGGCTGATGATCGCGGCACGCACCACCGGGGCGGCCGAAAGGGCGCTGGAGCTGGCCCGTGACTGGGCCGTGGAGCGGGAGCAGTTCGGCGCCCCGATCGCCTCGTACCAGCTGATCCAGGGCATGCTCGCCGACTGCGCCGTCGACATCGCCGTCAACCGTGCCTACACCCACCAGGTCGCCTGGGAGATCGACCAGGCCTCGGCCGAGGACCGCAAGACGCTGCACGCCAAGGCGGCCATCGCCAAGCTCTCGGCCAGCGAGGCGTCGGGCCGGGTGATCGACCGGTGCCTGCAGATCCATGGCGGCCGCGGCTACGACCGCTCGTACGCCGTCGAGCGGCTCTACCGCGAGCTGCGCGTGGACCGGATCTGGGAGGGCACCTCCGAGATCCAGCGGCTGATCATCGCCAACGAGCTCATCAGGCGCGGCTCGGGGGTCCTGGACCTGCCCGTCGCATGACGCCCGGCGGCCGGGGCCGTCACACGCCCCGGCCGCCCGGCGGCCGTAGCCGGCACCAGCCGGGTACCGGACGACTCGACACAGATCGGAGAGGAAGACGGATGACCGACATCGAGCGGGTAGGAATTGTCGGCTGCGGCCTGATGGGCGCCGGGATCGCTGAGGTCTGCGCACGCGCCGACGTGCCGGTAACGGTCGTGGAACGCGACGCGGAGGCGGCCCGTACGGGCCTGCTGCGCATCACCCGCTCGCTCGACCGCGCCGCCGCACACGGCAAGCTCAGCGCCGAGCGGCGCGAGGCCGCCTCGGCCCTGATCACCGTGGTCGACCAGATCGAGGCCCTGCACGACCACGACCTGGTGATCGAGGCCGTGGCGGAGGACGAGGCCGTGAAACTCGACGTCTTCACCCGCCTCGACTCCCTCGTCACCCGCGACCGCACCCTCCTCGCGACCAACACCTCCTCCATCCCCGTCATCCGGCTCGCCGCCGCGACCACCCGCCCCGATCGCGTCGTCGGCGTGCACTTCTTCAACCCCGTACCGGTCCTGCGACTCGTCGAACTCGTCCCGTCGCTGCTCACCTCGCCCACCACCGCAGCACGGGCCGAGAACTTTGTGACCGGCACCCTCGGCAAGGAGGTGGTCCGGACCCGGGACAAGGCCGGGTTCGTCGTCAACGCGCTCCTCGTGCCGTACCTTCTGGCCGCCATCCGTATGGTGGAGTCGGGCAGTTCGACCGTCGAGGACATCGACCGGGGCATGGTCCTCGGCTGCGCGCACCCGCTCGGTCCGCTGGCCCTGGCGGACCTGATCGGCCTGGACACCACGCGGGCCATCGCCGAGTCGCTGTACGACGAGTTCCGCGAGCCCCAGTACTCGCCGCCGCCTCTGTTGTCCCGGATGGTGGAGGCCGGCCTGCTGGGGCGGAAGTCCGGCCAGGGCTTCCACACGTACGACAGTCGGCCGGAGCGCGGGAGGGTGACGTCGGCGAGTCAGCGGTGAGGGAAGATGGTCATGGCGTACGCCCACCGAACGAGGGGAGCCGCAGGGTGTCCAGCAAGGCGCGCACGGCAGACACGCGCGAGCGCATCCTGACGGCGGCGTGCGAGGTCATCGCCGACATCGGCTTCGAGAAGATCCGGATGCGCATGGTCGCCGAGCGGGCCGGCGTGTCGACGGCGCTGCTGCACTACCACTTCGACACGCGCGAGAAGCTGTTCACCGAGGCGATGACCCACTCCTTCGCCAACACCGCCGTAGACGTCGAACGCGACGCGGGCACGGCGCCGGCGGCGGTCATCCTGGCCCGCATCCTGCGCAATCTGCTGCCGTCCGATCCACAGCTGCACCAGGACTGGCAGCTGTGGCAGGAACTGTGGGTCCGGGCGCTGCGCGACGAGACCACCCGCGTCTTCGCCGTGGACCTGTACGCGCAACTGCACGCCTGGGTGTCCGACGCGGTCCGGCGCGGCATCGCCTCGGGTGAGTTCACCCCGACCGACGTGGACGACCTCAGCACGCTCGTGCTGTCCCTGAGCGACGGCTACGGTATCCGCCTCATGCTGCGCGATCCGACGGTCACCCTGGACACGGCGCTCACGTCCGTCTGGCGCCATGTCTCCGCAGCGCTCGGCCTGCCGGACACCGTGCCGGCGGACTGAGTTCCCCGGTGCGCCGACCGACCACGTAGCCGGGGCGGCGGACCGGGGCGGTTCGAGATGCTCCGGACTCCCCCTATCACGGCGCTCGGAAGGCCAGGACCGCGTTCTGGCCGCCGAAGCCGATGGAGTTGCTGAGTGCTGCCCGCAGGCGTTGGGAGCGGGGCGCCTTGGTGACGACGTCCAGGTCGATCTCGGGGTCGAGGCGGTCGAGGTTGGCGGTCGGTGGGAGGGTCTGGTGTTCCAGACTCAGCACGGTGACGGCGGCTTCGATGGCGCCCGCGCCGCCGATGGAGTGTCCGAGGACGCTCTTGTTCGCCGTCACCGGCGGCGGTGTGCCGAAGACCGCGCACAGGGCGCGCGCTTCGGAGAGGTCGTTGAGCTGAGTGGACGTCCCGTGGGCGTTGATGTGGTCGATGTCCGACACCGACAGGGCGGCATCGGCGAGTGCGGTGCGGATGGCCCGGACCACTCCCTGGCCCTCCGGGTCGGGCGAGGTGAAGTGGTAACTGTCGGCGGTGGCTGCGTATCCGGCGAGGAGGGCGCGGACCGGGGTACTTCTGGCACGGGCGTCCGAGAGCCGTTCCAGTACGAGGATGCCCGCCCCCTCGCCCAGCACGAACCCGTCCCGGTCCACATCGAACGGCCTGCACGCACCGGCAGGGTCGTGCACCCTGGTGGACAGGGCTCCCATCTGACCGAAACCGGCCGCGGGCATGGGTCTGCAGACGCTTTCGCTGCCGCCGGTGATCGCGATGTCGCAGGCTCCGGAGCCGAGCAGGTCGCGGGCGATGCCGATGGCGGTGCCGCCGGACGCGCAGGCGGTGGAGGTGACCATGCTGGGGCCCAGTGCCTGAAGATCCGTGCTGATTTCGCCGGCGAGCATGTTGGACACCGCACGTGTGATGCACAACGGGGAGATTGCCTTGTGCCGACCGCTGTTGAGCAGGTCGTAGTCGTGGTGGGCCCGGTCGTTGCCGCCGCTTCCGTTGCCGAGGACCACGGCGACGCGGGCCCCGTCCCAGGCCGCAGGGTCCCATCCGGCATCGGTGACCGCTTCGCGGGCGGCGACCAGCCCCATTTGGATGAACCGGTCGATACGCCAGCTCAGCCGGCGTCCGAGGCGGGCCGTGGGGTCGAAGTCGGGCACCCGGCAGGAGAAGTTCACCGGAAGCCCGGCCAGCTGCTCGTCCGTGGCTGCCAGCGACCGGCCGGAGAGCAGCCCGTCCCATGTGGCCTGGACGCCGACCCCGGCCGGGGTCACCAGTCCCAGTCCGGTGACCGCGATCTCGACCGCCTTCATGGTCTGGTGGGGGTAGTCGATACATCCTGCTGCGCGGTATCCGTGCCCGCGGGTTTCCTGCCGTCGCTCCTCTGCTCGACGATCCGGCAGAACTCCCCGAGGGTCGGCTTGAGGTCCTCCTCCGTCAGCTGAACGCCGAGCTGTTCCTCGATGATCACGCTGAGTTCGACCACCGAGAGCGAGTCGAGTTCCAGGTCCGCAAAGGTGGCATGGGGGTTGATGATGTCTTCCGGCACGCCCAAGTGCTCGGTGAGCAGGCCGACGATCCATTCGTACGTGGTGGTCATCCGGGTACCTCGCAAAGGTGAGTGTGGATGGGTAGCGGCAGAGACGTTCTGGGCCGGTTCGTCAGTCCCTGACATGACGCGGCATTCGTGAGGGTCGGTGCGGTATACGGGCCCTGGCCAGACGGGACAGGACGAGGGCGCGCACCCGCAGGAGCGGGGTCGGCGCCCACCAGTTCCAGCGGCCCGCCAGACCCATGAGGGCCGGCACGAGCAGGCATCGTACGAGCGTGGCGTCGATGGCCACCGTGAGGGCCAGGCACACTCCGAGCTCCTGCAGAACCGCCAGCGAGGAGGCGGCCAGCGCGCCGAGGACGATGACGACCGCGAGAGCGCCGACGGTCACCAGCCGTCCGGTGCGCTGCAAGCCGGTGGCGACGGCCTGTTCGTTGTCTCCCGTGCGCAGATACTCCTCGCGGATGCGCGCCACCAGGAAGACCTCGTAGTCCATGGACAGGCCGAACGCGATGCAGAACACCACCGCCGGAATCAGCGGATCGACATGACCGGTGGCGGTGCCGCCCAGCAGCCGGGACAGATGTCCTGTCTGGAAGAGAGAAACCATGGCGCCGAACGCCACCGTCAGGCTCAGGAGGTTCATGACCACGGCCTTGACCGGGACGAGCACGCTCCCCGTGAAGAAGAACAGCAGCACCGCGATGGCGGCGATGACCAGCGCGGCGGCCCAGCCCAGATGCCGTGCCAGGGTCTTCTTCATGTCCATCAGCGCGGCCGTCTCCCCGGCCACCAGCACAGGGCCCGCCTCCTTCTGCGCCCTGGCCGCGTCGACGAGCCGCTGAGCTGTCGCACTGTACGGTCCGGCCCGCGTGGTGACGGAG
The DNA here is from genome assembly GCF_040651455.1 of Streptomyces sp. NPDC048483. NCBI lineage: Bacteria > Bacillati > Actinomycetota > Actinomycetes > Kitasatosporales > Streptomycetaceae > Streptomyces > Streptomyces sp. NPDC048483. Next base: position 17,706 of record NZ_JBEZJZ010000124.1, on the reverse strand, counting down.
TACCAGGTCCCGTGCCCGACGCCGCCGGCCGACCGGGCGGGCGGTTCGGCGACTCGGCGGCCGTCGCGAAAATCTCCCGCGCTGCCCAGGACCATATCGGCCCCCGGCAGCCGGGAGAGGGCCTGGCCCATGCGGGCGGCGGCCTGGGAGTCCGTCGGAGTCCGGGGAGCCAGCGCCGTGAGTGTGGTCCCGTTCAGCAGCGGGAACTCGGCGCGCGCCCGCTCTGCGGCGAGGCGCGGAGCCGCGTCGCGGGGCAGCCAGTCTTCGTCGATGAACCCCATACGTGCCGCCGCGGCAGGCGCGGCGAGGAGTACGAGGAACGCGGACACGGAGAGCAGTACGGCCAGTGGGCGCCGCAGCACCGCCCGGGCCAGCCGCTCCCAGACGTCCGGCGCGCCGGACTTCCGGGCACGCCACCACCGTGCGCGCACGGGGCGACGGCTCAGGCGGCGCCCGAAGAGCGCGAGCAGCGCCGGCTGAACCACCAGTGCGGCGACGCCCGCCAGGCAGACGACCGCCACGGCGCCGGCTCCCAGCGAGCGGTGGAAAGGTGTGGGAAAGAACAGCAGCGCGCAGAGGGACAGCGTCACCACGGCCGCCGAAACCGCGACCGTGCGGCCCGCCGAGCGCACGGTGGCGCGCACGGCGTCCGACACCTCCAGACCACGGTCCAGCTCCTCGCGGAAGCGACTGACCATGATCAGGCTGTAGTCCACCGCCAGCCCGAATCCCAGCGCGGTAAGGATGTTGAGCGCGAAGACGTTCACCGGATAGTGCCGCGCCAGCAGGTCCAGGACGGCCATGGCGCCGGTGACGCTGATCAGCCCCATGGCGAGTGGCAGCGCACAGGCCAGCACCGAGCCGAACACCAAAAGGAGCACGGCCGAGACCAGCGGAACACCGATCATCTCGGAGCTGACGAGGTCGCGGCGGCTCTGCTCTTCGGCGTACCGATTGACGGACAGCCGCCCGGACGCCTCCACGCTCAACGGAGGCCGTGCACCCGCGTACTTCTGGATCAGGCGCTCCGCGGTGCGCGTCTTGTGCTGGTCGTCCCCTGCGACGGCGAGCATCAGCAAGGCGGAATGCCGGTCGGCCGACAGCAAGGACGGGGCGGGCGAGGACCAGGGGTCGCGTACGAAGACGACACCGGGTTCGGCGGCCAGTTCGGCGGCCAGCTGCCGACCGGCTGCCGACGCCTGCCGCCCGTCCACCGCACCCGCCGAACGGGCCACGAACATCAGCTTCGGGGTCCCGGATCCGTACTCCTGCGTCAGCAGTCGTTCCGCGCGGCTCGACTCCGACGAGTCGTCGAAATAACCGCCGTCCACCAGGCGTCCGTGCACGCCGGCGGCAGCGATCCCGCAACCGAGTACGGCCACGACGGCAAGGATCAGGATCGGCCATCGGTACGTCACGGCCCAGTGCCGAGGGGCTGTGGCGGGCCGTTCCGACTCCTGCTCCCCAACAGCTTCTCTGCTCATATGCACCTTCGATGTCCCCGATTTCCGTGGTGGCGCCCGAGACCACCCGTGGTCTGCGCAGCGCGACGCGGCCCGCACGCATCACAGCCCCGCGCGCGCCGTCACCTCGTCCAGCTCACGCATCCACAGCCGCACCAGGCCGTCGCAGCCCCCGACCGTCTCGTCCGTGACGAAGCAGATTTGCGCGGTGGCCGCGTAGCTGGACAGACATGCCGCGACCGCATGGCCGGCGGGCAGAAGGTTCAGCGGTATGGCGTCAGTGATCACCCGGTCGCCGAGGCAGAGACGCTTCGCAGGTCCTGGAACGTAGGAGGCCAGTACCGTCGTACTCCGCGGGTGCAGATCGAGTTCGAGGAGCCATCGGCCGAACCGGTCGGGGAGCATCCGGCCCAGGGCGCCGGCGTGGGGGTTGAACAGCGAGGAACGGACCTTGTGCGTACGGGCCTTCACATACTCCAGTCGCTCAACAGGATCGTCCAGGTCGACCGGCAGCCGTACTGCCGCGCCCAGCACGGAGCTTCCCCGCTTGCCTGCATTGTCCCGACGCCGCAGGGTGACCGGCACCATCATGCGCATCGGCTGCCGGCCGAGCGGCCGGCCATGCTCCCCGGCCCAGTTCTTGAGCGCGCCGGCGAGGGCCGACAAGTACAGGTCGTTGGGGGTGACTCCGTATGCGGAGGCGATTTTGCGGAGACGGGACAGTTCCACACTGCCCCACGCATAGCGCAGCCTGCCCGTCAGGGGAAAGGTGTGCGGTACGAGACGGGCGGCCCGGCGCAGCCCGCCCATGGCGTGGATGCCTTCGCGGGTGGCGGTCGCCAGTTCAGCCGCTGTGCCCCGGCGGGTGGTCGACCTGGGTGGTGGTGCGCCTTCCCCGGGGGAGGCAGCGGGCCCGCTGAGGGTGCCACGAAAGATCTCGCTGAGCAGCATGCCGTCGAAGTGCGCATGGTGACCCCGCAATACGGCCGCGAACTCGTCGGGGGAGTAGCCGTGAAGAACCCACACTCCCCACAGACGCTCGGGCAAGGGCGCCGCGGCCAAATCCCCCAGCGCGGCCCGCAGCCCGTCCAGCCCCGTCCCCGCGGCAACACGTTGGCGAAATACATGGTCTTCGGCGGCGAACGGGACGCCCGCCCCCCTGCCGGACCCACTTGGTGGAGATTCTGCAAGCTCCGGATAGCGGGCCACCGCAAGGTCTACCAGGAGACACAATTCCTCGTGGTCGGGCACGTCGCCCGTGATGCGGCTGACGCCTCCCACCGTGACCGACGTGTCCGGATGTGCCGCTGCGTAATCGAAAAAGGCTCCCGTCCATGCCCTGGCGCCGGCCTGCCCTCGTGCTGGGGAAACCGGATCTCGTCCGGCAGTGGCCTGACGAAGGACATCTCGGAGACCCATGTCGATCCCTTCCTGAAAGGAGTTCCTTCAAGGTCGCCCGGCCACCGTGTCCGGCAGCCCGGCACCTGCTGCGCTCCGTGTTCGGCGAACGCCTGGCACGTAGTCACCCGGCACAAAGTCAAAGGCCTAAAGAAGCCGACCGCGATGTCTGGCGAGTTTGCTGAGAGTGCTCGCGGAGTTGTCCGAGTCGCCCAAAAGCGAGGGGCCATCGCCGACGAAGTGTTCACATATGCCGATGTGCGCGGCATACACCTCGTCCACGGCGTCCAGCAGGCGCCGGCGGACTTTACAGGAATCCGTGCATATTGCACCGTGCATTTCACCCCAGGTGCGCAATCGGGTGATGAGAACCCGGTGGTCGGCCGACCAGAGTCCGGAGAAGCCGGTGGCGGAATGCTGGGGCGGCGCCATGGAAGGCCGCACGGTGTGCTGATACGCGGACCGCGAGAAGGACGAGGTCAGGCGCATGGCGGCAGCGCTCGCACGCAGGAACACACGGGTGGCGTGCGCTCCCTGCCCGCAGGGACGGGAGTGTGGTGCGGTCAGCGCGTCCTGCAGGCCCACGATGGCCGCTTGGGTGAGCGCGAAGAACAGGCGGTGCCCGTGTATCCAGCGTTGCTGAGCGGGTGCATCCGGCTTCAGCCCTGGTTCCGCGGCGGGGGTCAGGCGGGCCGCAGACAGGGCGTGATGGAGGGCTGGTTCAGTGGCGGCTTCGGGTAGTGAGGCCATTGTGCTCACCGTGGTGGCCAGCGCCTTGGAAAGCAGCAGGGCCGATGCACCGGAGACCCGGATGACGCCGAAAAAGGCGTCGTAATCGGCTTCTCGCGGGTCGGACAGCGGACACTGGACAGAGTGAACCGGGCGGTCTTCTCGAATGGGTGAACGCCACAGCGACTCGAGTCTCTCGGGCAGCCGCTCTGGGCCGGGAAGCCGGAGTTCGACACGACTAGGACGCATAAGCGACACAATAGACAAGGTATAGTAAAACCGCTATTTTTATCCTATGGGCGACGGGTTTGAAGCGGCGGTAGAAACAGCCACCAGACAACTGGTCGCGCACTGGCAGGCATTGGCCGCCCGTGAGGTCCCGGTGACCCCGTCGTGTGAACCCGGCTCCCTGCTCGCCGCGCTGCCGTCCTCGCCTCCCGAGCAGGCGGAGAGTCTGGGGGAGATGCTGGCGGACACCTGGCAGGTCATCGTCCCGGGTTTGACCCATTGGCAGCATCCGGCATTCCTGGGCTACTTCCCGACCAACAACTCCCCGGCGTCCGTGCTGGCCGAGTTCGTCACGGCGGGGCTGGGCGTACAGGGCATGATGTGGTCGACATCGCCCGCGGCCACGGAGCTGGAGCAGGTGGTGACGGACTGGCTGGCCCAGGCCCTCGGCCTGCCGGAAGTCTTCCGCCATTCGAGTGGCCGTGGTGGCGGAGTCATTCAGGACTCCGCTTCATCGGCGGTCATCGTGGCCGCTGCTGCGGCCCTTCAGCGGGTGTCGCAGGGGCGATGGCGTTCGGACGGAACCGAGGGCCGCTACCGGATGTATTGCACGGAACAGGCCAACTGCTGCGTTCCCAAGGGCTCCCGGATCGTCGGCCTGGGCGAGCCTCAGCTCATCGCCACACTGCCGGAAACGGGTCGGATGGATCCCGACGCGCTCCGCGCGCGGATCGACATCGACCGCAAAGCCGGCTTGGTCCCCGCCATCGTCGTCGCCACGGTCGGTACCACCGACACCTGCGCCGTCGACCCCGTACCGGACATCGGCCGCCTGTGCCGACAGGAGAACGTGTGGCTGCACGTGGATGCCGCCTACGCGGGCTCCGCCGCGCTGTGCCCTGAATACCGGCACCTCAACGACGGCGTCGCCCTCGCCGACTCCTACGCCGTCAACGCCCACAAGTGGATGCGTACGGGTTCCCCGTGCGACGTCCTGTGGACCTCCGACCGCGCCGCGCTCACCGACGCCATGAGCATCGCCCCCTCATACTTGCGGAATCCGGCGAGCGACTCCGGCCAAGTCGTGGACTTCCGCGACTGGCAGCTGCCCCTCGGCCGTCCGATGCGTGCCCTCAAACTCTGGTATGTGATGCGGGCCCATGGCTTGCAAGGTCTGCGCGAAGCCATCCGTCACGACGTCCGCCTGGCGGCCCAGCTGGCACGCCTCATCACGGCCGAACCCGGGTTTCACCTGGAGGCGCACGAACTTGGCCTGGTGGCCTTCCGTCGCGACACCGACGAGGACACCCGTGATCTGATCTCCCGCCTGCAAACCGACCGCACGCTCCTGTGCACCCCCACAACCGTCAACGGCCGCCCTGCGGTGCGGGCCGTCTTCGGATCGCCGTATGTCACCGCAGACACGGTGCACTACGTGTGGGAGCGGATCCGCACACACGCCCAAGACCCGGAGAAGCTCTCGGCCTCCTGTTCCGGACGCGGCATTGTGTGACACCGCCTCGGCCTTCCTGGCGCGTGCGGGCTCCTGCGCCATGCGAAGCGGCACAAGCCGCCGCGCCTGATCACTGCGTGTCAACTCCTTCACCATGAGTGAGTGAACTGTCCGGATAGCGAACGTTCACGTCATACGCGCCATGCGGCCCCCACACTCGTGTGGCTCACCGAACGTCTCAAATGAACAGGTACGCCCATGAGTCGGACAATCACCCGGTCGCCGCAGGGCTCCCCACAGGCCGTGCAGAACGGCGAGTCCGTCTTGTCGCATGGCCTCAAGCAGCGCCATCTGTCGATGATCGCGCTCGGCGGGGTCATCGGCGCGGGGCTCTTTGTGGGCTCCGGGGCCGGCATCGCCGCGGCCGGGCCGGCCATCGTCCTCCTCTTCATAGGCACCGGGGCGCTGGTCATGCTGATCATGCGGATGCTCGGCGAGATGTCCGCGGCCCGGCCCTCCACCGGCTCGTTCTCGGTGCATGCCGAGGAGGAACTCGGCTCCTGGGCAGGGGCCACCTCGGGCTGGATGTACTGGCTGATGCTCTGCGCCGGCGTGGCCGCCGAGGCCACCGCGGCGGGCGCGATCATGCACACCTGGGTGTCATTCATCCCCGCCTATGGCTGGGTGGCGATCTTCATGGCGTTCTTCTGCGCCAGCAATCTGACCGCGGTCAAGAACTTCGGCGAGTTCGAATTCTGGTTCGCCGCGGTCAAGGTCACCACCATCGTCGCCTTTCTGGTGCTGGGCGTGCTCGGCATTCTCGGGGTGTTCGGCAGTGCACCCGGCACGAGCCATCTCACCGGCCACGGCGGCTTCTTCCCGACCGGCGCCGCCGGACTCGCCGCCGGGTTGCTGACCACCATTTCCGGGTTCGCCGGTCTTGAGACCGTCACCATCGCGGCGGCGGAGTCCGACCAGCCGAGCCGGAACGTGGCCCGCGCCGTCCGTACCGCCGTCTGGCGTATCGCCGTGTTCTACATCGGTTCCATGGCCGTGGTCGTCACCCTGGTGCCGTGGAACAACCCGAAGGTCGCCATGGACGGTCCGTACGTCACCGTGCTCGACCGGCTCGGCATCCCGGCAGCCGGCACGATCATGCAGATCGTGGTGCTGGTGGCACTGCTCTCCGCGATGAACGCCAACATCTACGGTTCGTCGCGGATGGCGTACTCGCTCGTCAGCCGGGGCCAGGGCCCGCGGTTCTTGGGCAGGGTCACCAGGGGCGTGCCGGCGGCGGCGGTGCTGGCGTCCTGCGTGTTCGGCTTCGCCGCCGTGATCGCCGGGATCGTCTGGCCGACCACCGTATTCGCCTGGCTGCTGAATATCGCGGGCTGCTCGGTACTGGTCGTCTGGTCCATCGTCTGCCTCACCCAGCTGAAGATGCGCCGCCGTTTGGAGCGCGAGGCACCCGAACTGCTCTCGGTGCGGATGTGGGGCTTCCCCTACCTGACCTGGCTCGCGTTCACCGCCATCCTCGGCATCTTCGCCGTCATGGCTGCCAACCCGGACGGCCGCCATCAGCTCGCCGGCACGGCCGTCGTGGTGGCGGCACTGGCAGGCGCAGGCCATCTCAAGCAGCGCCGCGACCGGCGGGCCGCCATCACCGGCTAAGACAGCGGCAACGAAAGATCACTACCCTGAATGGGTGGACACACATGACGAGTTGACGCCGCCGGAACGTGAAGTGTGGGACGCGTTCCCCGAAGGGCGCCCCGTGGATCTGCGCACGGGCGTGCCCGAGCACGACCGCGTCGCCGGGGGCGGACAATGGGGGCCCGAGCGTACGGTTCGGGCCACCGTGATCGTGGCACTCCTCCTGGGCGCGAACACCGCGCAACCCGGCGCCGTCGCGTGTCTGAGGCTCGCCGGAGCACGGATATCCGGGCACCTCAACCTGGCCGGCGCGCAGCTCGATCATGCCCTCTGGCTGGAGGACTGCTGGTTCGAGAAGTCGGTCGACCTCCTCGGCGCGACGACGCGGACGCTCGCGATCTCGGGCAGCCGGATGCCGGGCCTCGAAGCCCATTCGGCCCGCATCGAGGGAAACCTCGACCTGCGGCACTCCGTCGTGGAAAGCGGCGCTTCCTCGCCCTTCCACCTCGAGAACACCGCCCTGTCGCTCAGCGACGCCCGGGTATCCGGCGGCTTGCTCCTCAACGGGGCCGAGTTGATCGCACCCGAGGGGTGGGCCCTGTCGGCCGGTGGCCTGGTCATGGAAGGGGGCGTCTTCTGCCGGGGCGGGTTCGTCGCACAAGGTGAAGTGCGGCTGGTAGGGGCGCAGTTGCCGGGTGGACTGTTCATGAAGGGCGCGCGGCTGGAACGCCCCGGTCGGCACGGAGTGGTTCTCAACTTGGACAACGCCGTCGCCTCGCTGCTCCACCTCACCAAAGGGTTTACCGCGAACGGCACCGTACGCCTGCGCGGTGCGCGGATCTCGGACAACCTGACCTTCGAGGGAGCCGTCCTGAACGGGCCACCCAACGGTGACGGCCCGGCCCTGGTCGCCCTGCTGATGCAGGCCGCCGACGTCGACCTCCTCCCCGCCCGCCCCCCGTCCGGCACGGTCGACCTGCGCGGCGCGCAAGTGTCCTACCTCCACGACAGCGAGCACAGCTGGCCTGACGTGGTGGAGCTGGACGGCTTCGTCTACGGCTCGATCAAGGTGGTCGACGCAGGCGAGCGACGCGATGCGGCGGGGCGGCGGCAGTCCGTTGCCGACCGCCTGGCGTGGATACGACGCAGCCCGGGCTACAGCCCGCAGCCGTACGAGCAGTTGGCGAGCTGGTACCGAAAGGCCGGCCACGACGACGACGCGCGCCGGGTGCTGCTGGCCAAGCAGCGCCACCGCCGCCGCATCCGGCACCCGGCCGGGCGGCTCTGGAGTGTGCTCCTCGACGCCGCCGTGGGATACGGCTACCGTCCCTGGCTCGCCGCGCTGTGGCTTCTGGCCTTCACCGCGCTGGGTACGACCGTCTTCGGCGTCCACACCCCGCACTTGGCCCGCTCCGACCCGGGGCCGCGCTTCAGCGCCCTCGTCTACACCCTGGACCTGCTGATCCCGATCGGCGGCCTGGGCCAGCGCACCGCCTGGTACTGGACCGCCCCCGGCGTCCAGCAATTCGCCTACCTCCTGATCGCGGTCGGCTGGCTGCTGACCACCGCCGTCGTCGCGGGCGTCACCCGAACCCTCAGCAGGAACTGATCCGGTCCCGTCAGCGGCCAATGATCACCGCTTAGGCCTCATTGCTCGTAGCCGCTGACGACCGGAGCGACAGCACAGCACAGCGAGAAGGCCGGTGGGCGGGCGCATGCAGATGGTGGCGCATGCAGATGGTGGCGCATTCAGATGGTGAGCGAGAGTGCCCTGGTCACGCGCTTCGCCGCCGGTATCAGCCGGTCGCGGACATGGTCGATGTACGAGAGCCGGTCCACTCGCAGAGACACTCCGAGCGAACCGAGCGTCTGCCCGCGGAACACCGGTACCGCGACACAGTACGTTCCGAGCGCGTACTCCTCCATGTCCGTCACGATCGGCGGACGGGGCGAGGTGTCGAGTCGCTGCATGAGTTCGCAGTGGCCGGTGATGGTGCGCGGCGTGAGGTCGGCGAGCGGGTGCCGGGACAGGTAATCGTTGCGCGCCTCGTCGCCGAGTTCGCGCAGGAGACACTTGCCCAGCGCCGTGGCGTGCCCCGAGTCCTCGAAGCCCACCCAGACATCGACCCGCGGTGCCCAGGGGCTGTCGACGATCTCGGCCACCTGGATCTCGCCGTCCTCGTAGAAGGTCAGATAGGCGGCGGCCGAAAGATCGTCCCGCAGCGATGCCAGCGCCGGGCGGACGTTGCTGAGCTGCGCCTGTTCACGCCCGCCGGCCTGCAGGGTGTCCAGCCGGGCCCCGAGGACATAGCCACCGTCCTCCAGTTGGCGCAGGTACCCGTCGTGAGCGAGCGTACGCAAAAGGTGATACGTGCTGGTCGGCGGCAGCCCCGTCTCCCGTGCCAGCTGCTCCGCCGGCGCGCCGCCCTCGTGCGCACCCACGGCCTCCATCAGCCGGAAAGCCCGCTGCACGGAAGCGATCAGTATGGGCCCCTCTTCCGTCATATGCCCAGCCTGCGCCCACCGCTCGGGGCAGGCAAGGCGGTACCGTCGCGGGGCTCACGCATCGGGACCGCATCCGTACGGGACGTGACCGCGGTCGGGACGTGACCGCGGTCGGTACGCGACCCGGCGCCCGGGGCGTACTACGGATGCAGGATGACCTTGGTGTAACCCTCGATGATCACGTCGCGGAGAGAGCGGTTGCAGCGATTGACGTTGCACTGCCCCGTGCCCATGCGCAGGCCCTTTTGTAGACGGCGGCGCTTTCGCCGGGGCGGACGTCGGCGAGTTCGCAGCCGTGGCAGCCGGTGGGGAAGATGTCGGCGAGGAGGACGAAGTCTCTCGGAGTGGGCGTAACCCTCATCGCCCCCGGCATGATCGACACCCCCTTCTGGGCCGAAGGCACCACGCCTCCCCTCGCCATGCCTGCCCAACCAGCGGCCGAGGCCATCGGCTTCGCGCTGGACCAGCCTGCGGGCGTCGACCTCAACACCCTCACCATCCGACCGATCGGACAACCCGTATGACCACCACCCGGCTCGGCGTGGAGGTTCAGGAAGGCAGGGGTGTTCAGGAAGCCGGAGATGTTCAGGAAGGCGGGGATGTTCAGGAAGGCGGGGAGCCGCCGTGCCAGGAGCGCCACAGCTCGGCATAGGCGCCGCCGGCCGCCACGAGCCCCTCATGGGTGCCGAGTTCGGTGAGCCGCCCGTCGGACATGACCGCGACCCGGTCTGCGTCGTGCGCGGTGTGCAGGCGGTGGGCGATGGCGATGACCGTACGCCCTTCGAGCACGGCGGCCAGCGCCTGCTCCGTATGGCGCGCGGTGGAGGGGTCCAACAGGGCGGTCGCCTCGTCCAGGATCAGCGTGTGCGGATCGGCCAACACCACGCGTGCCAGCGCGAGTTGCTGGGCCTGTGCAGGTGCGACGCGGTATCCGCTTGCGCCGAGTTCGGTGTCCAGTCCCGCCGGGAGGTCCCGCACCCAGTCGGCGCCCACCGCGGCCAGCGCTGCCGTGAGCTCGCCGTCGGTGGCGGCCGGCGCGCCGATCAGCAGGTTGTCCCGGACGGAGCCGAGGAAGACATGATGCTCCTGGGTCACCAGGACGATCTGCCGCCGCAGCCCGGCCGGATCCAGCGCGGCGACCGGAACCCCGCCCACCGTCACCAGCCCGCTCCGTGGCTCGTCCATTCCCGCCAACAGCATGCCGAGCGTGGTCTTTCCGGCACCTGACGGGCCGACCACCGCCAGTCGCTCGCCGGGGCGGACCACGAGATCCACACCGTGCAGAACATCGTCGCCGCCCTCGTAGGCGTAGTGCACGCCGGTCACTTCGATGCAGTCGTCGGCGGGGGTGGCAGTGGAAGGGTGGTTCTTTTGGTCCTTCGCCGCCAGGCCGATGCCCTCGATCCGGGCGAAGGAGGCGTTGCTGCTCTGCAGCTGCTCCGCCCACAGCAGGATGGTGTCCATCGGTGTGGACAGCTGCCTCAGGTAGACGGCCAGGGAGACGATCGTGCCGAGGTTGACCGCACCCTGTGCGAGCAGGACGCTCCCTGCCAGCAGTACCGCGACGACCGGCAGGACCTGGGAGACGTCGACGCAGAGAAAGAACACACTGCGGAGGAAGAGGGTCCGGGTCCGGGCGTTGCGGCAGCGCTCGATGGCGTGCCCGCAGGCGGTGATACGGCGCTCCTGCAGACCGAGGGCCTCGACGGTACGCGCCCCCTCCGCGGTGCTGACGAGGACCTCCGCGAGCGCCGAGTCGGCAGCGCCCTCCGTGAGGTAGGCGTCGTGTGCACGCCTCAGGTACCAGCGGCCGGCGCACCAGATCCCGGCGAGTGCCAGCAGCGCGATGGCGCCCAGCAAGGGATCGAGGGCACAGGCCGCACCGAGGATGAACAGTGCCTGGACCAAGGCGATGGACACCTCCGGTCCCGCATCCCGCAGCGTCGTGCCGACCGTTGCCATGTCGGTGATCCCGCGCGCGGCGAGGTCTCCGGTGCCGCTGTGTTCCACGACCGCCGGGGGCAGGGCGAGGGCCCGGCCGACGAACTGCTCGCGGATCCGGGCCGACGTCCGTTCGCCGAAGCGATGGCCGGCGTAGCGGGCGTACCGGGACAGCAGAAGTTGCGCCAGGGCGCAGGCACAGATGATGAGCGCAAGCCGGTCCACGTCACCGACGGAACCGCCGTCCTTGACCGTGTCGACGATGCGGCCGAGCAGCCAGGGACCGACCAGGCCGACGCCGGCCGCGAGTGCGTTCAGGAGGATCACACCGGCGAAGGCGCGTCCGTCCTGCCCCACCAGTTCGCGGGCGGCCCGGCGCGCCCGGCGTGGGTCGGCGACGGGCAGCTTGGACGACATCGGCGCGGAGCGGAGGCCGCGGGACGTCATCGGGTCCCCCTTCCTGCTGCGTGAGCCGATGGGCCCAGCCCGTCCTCGCCCTCGTCCTCGCCCTCGCCCTCGGGGACGTAGCGCTCCTCCTCGTCCGCACCGTGGTCCACCACCCCACGGGACACCAGCTGTCGGTAGCCCGGCTCATCGCGGAGCAGATCCCGGTGGCCTCCGACGGCGGCGACCAGACCGTCGACCAGGTAGTACACCGTGTCCGCTTGGTCCAGGAGCAGCGGTGAGGTGGTGGTGACGAGAGTGGTGCGACCGGACCGTGCGGTGCGCACCCGAGTGGCGATGGCCGCCTCGGTGTGTGCATCGACCGCCGAGGTGGGTTCGACGGCCAGCAGAACCTCGGGTTCGGCCACCAGGGCCCGGGCCAGGCGGACGCGCTGTTGCTGACCGCCGGAGAGATTGCGTCCCTGCGCCGAAAGGTGCGCATCGAGTCCGCCCGGCAGGGCGTGCACGATGTCGTCGGCCATGGCCGCGTGCAGGGCCTCCATGAGATGGCGTTCTTCGTGGTCGGCCCGTCCGGAGACAACGTCACGCAGCCGGCCGGAGAAGAGGCCGGCTTCATTGTCCGCGACCGTGATCCGGTCGCGGAGGTGGGCCAGGGGAATGGTGTCGAGGCGCGTGCCGCCCCAGTGCGCCGACGACTCGATGAAGCGGGCGAGCCGGTCGACCACCGCGGCGCTGTCCGTGGAAGAGGCGCTGACCAGGGCGGTCAGCTGTCCGGGGGCGACACAGACGCCGGACGCGGGGTCGTGGAGCGCGGACGGCGCGGTGGGCGGGGCCTCGGCACTCGCGCGGTCGGTCAGCTCCGGCCGGAGGTTGAGGAAGCGGGTGACCTGGCGGGCGGCCACCAGTCCGCGGCCCAGGTCGTAGCCTCCCTCGATGAAGAACGAGACCGGGACGACGAGGACCGCGACATAGCCGTAGACCGCCACCAGTTCGCCGACGGTGATCGTTCCCTGGGCGGCCATCCGGGCGGCCAGCCATGTCACCGCGGCGAGGAACAGCGCCGGCAGCCCCACACCGAGCGCCTGGATCCAGCTGGTGACCGCACCCACCCGGTATCCCTCCGCCTGCAGCCGCCGCGAATCGCGGACGTAGCGCTCGGCGTACAAGCTCTTGCCGCCCAGGCCGTTCAGGACGCGCAGGCCGCCGGCGATGTCCACGAAGCGGACGGTGAGAGCGCCCTGGTGCCGACGGTACGCGGCTTCCGCGCCCTGGAGACGCCCCAGCAACGGACCGACAATCAGGGCGAGAACCGGGACGCCGAGCAGCACCACGACGGCGAGGAGGGGGGAAATGGTCAGCAGCAGCACGGCCACCACCGCGTACGCCAGGGCCGCACCGACGCCGGGGCCGGTGATGGTCAGCGTCTGGCTGATCCGCCACACATCGGCAATGCCGATGGTCACCACCTCACCCGCGGTGACGTGCCGGGCCAGATCCACGCCCAGGCGCGTCGCCTGGCCGACCACCACGCGAACGGTCCGGAAGACGGCGTCCATCCGAATCCTGGTCATGGTGCGATGCCGCATGACGGCCAGCCAGGCATTCAGTATTCCGACGCCGAGCAGTGCCGCCACCCAGCCTGCGAAGGCGTTCCCCCGGCCGGGTCGCAGGCCGTCGTCGATCACGCGGGACAGAAGGTAAGGCGGGAGGGACAGACCGATCATCCATAAGCTGCCCAAAAGCGAGCCCGCGGCGATTCGACGGCGTTGACTCGTGACCAGCCACCATAGGTAGCGGCCGGGACTGCGGGAGTCCGGCTCATCAGGTTCCGTATCCGATTTCTTCATCGTTGCACCACACGGCGGCATCGGATCAGAACTCTGAAGCTCATGACCAACACCCTAGTCAGCCAAACGTCGTTGAGGTCAATGACTTGCAGCACGCCAATGGACCGAAATGAACGATTCATTGAGGTTTTACCGGTGGATTTCCGAACTGTGCGACGGCAAGTGGGGTACGGGCAATGAATGTTGCCGCCGAGCCGGATCCAGCAGGAACGAAACCGCGTTGTCGCCTGCGCAGCGTGGGCTCGGGCTACTGGTTCTGCTCGACGACACCGACGTGACGCAACACCTCCCGATACGGCTCGACTTCCCCCAGGCGATGCAGCGGCCGCTGAGGGAATCGGCGGTCAACTTTCCCCTCACCGACCTCACCGACCTCACGTCATTCACCGACTCCTCCGCGGAATTCGAGCATTGCGTCGCCGCGGCTGATCTCCGACGGAATCACTAACGGCATCGTCCAGGCCGAACTGCGAGACGTGCTCGAACAACTGGAACGTGGCGCCGAGCCACAGGTTCCATCGAACTGACGGCGACCGTCGGACTGTTCGCCAACCTAGTGGCTGTCCGGATCGACCTGTCATCCGTCGGCTCGTTCGCCGAAGCCGTCAGACTGGTGGTCGCCAAACCGTCGAGCGCACTTGACGAACCCGGCACGAACCCGGCCCCGGCCCCGCCGCTGCATGGCGCCAAGCTGCAACGCCTCATCGACGCGCGGATCCGGGAACGGGGGAGTGAAGACAACACCAGCCCCACATAGGACCGAAAGCATTCTCCCATGACATCCTCGTGATGAAACTCGTCGAACTGCCCACAGTCGCCGCCCTGGTGGCGTACCTCAGCAGTCGGCAACCCGAACTGGATCCCCAACAGCGGTTGTTCCTCGAGACCGCCTGGGAGTCTTTGGAGCATGCCGGATACGACCCCTACACCTTTGACGGTGCCATCGGCGTCTACGCCGGCATGGGGCTCAGCCGGTACCTGGTACGCAATCTCCAGGAGGGCACCTCCATTGAGTGATCACTGATCACCGACACGGAAACCGGCGCGGGCGCGCCAGCCGTGCCGCGGGTGCCGCATGTCGGTCCAGTCGGCCAGAACGCTCACGATGCCCAGGCCACGGCCGCATTCGTCCCGCGGTGTGGTGGAGTGCGGGCGTGGTGGGGTCGGCCGGCCGGTGTCGAGGACGTCGATGCACACATTCCGGCCGGCCAGGGACAGGTGCACCGTCATCTCGGCCCGTCCGTGGCGGGCCGAATTGCCCGCCAGCTCACCGACGATGAGCTCGATGCGGTCCCGGTCCTCTTCGGCTACACCCCAGCGGTTCAGCTGGGCCAGGACGAAGCGGCGTACGGTGCGCACGTATCTCTTCTCGGCGGGCAGAGCGATCACGGCGTGCCGGCACGCCGGTCCAGGAAGTGGAAGCGGCGGCAATGCCGATGCGCGGGCAGGGACGCGTCCTTGGGACCTCGCCGGGACAGTCGCGGAGGGACTGGCGGGTGCATGGTGCATGGTGGGGTCCTTCTCCAGTCGCGGCGGCATGGTATGGCGTCGCCCTACGACGCCCTGCGGGCCGCGGCGGCCAGCAGCCGTTCGGTGTCCTCATGCCCCAGGAGCAGGGCCCGGCCGACCGCGGCCAGGACCTGGTGCTCGCCGGAGGTGTACGGCCCGTCGGCCAGGGCGATCCGGGCGCCCCGGAGCAGCAGGCCCCCGCTCCCGGCAGGGGCCAAGTGGGGGGCGAGCACGTAGAGGGGCTCGTGGAGTTCGATGGTGAGCGCGGTACCGCTGCCATCGACGCCGTCCTTGTACCCGCCGGGCAGCCGTCCGGTACAGACGGACCGCAGTGCGCGGTGGACGACCCACTGCTCCTCGGTGCAGTCGACGAACCCGGCGTGGCGCACCTCGCGGACCGCGGCCTCACGGGCCGCGTGGTCCTCCAAGCCGCCGGCGGCGAGGACGGCGAGGGCGACGGTGTGCACGGCGTCGCGGAGCATCGCCGAGAGGCGGGCGGTGGTGGGGTGGTCGAGGACGTCGGTCCCGAAGTGGGTCCGACAGGCGGCGCATTCGACCACGGTTCCGGCGGTGCCGCGGGGGAGTAGGGGAACGCCGAGGAGAGCGAGCTGGTGGTGGCCGGTGCGGCGGAGGTAGTTGCGGTCGCCACCGCAGCCGGGGCAGAAGAACTCGCCGTCGCCGACTGTGCGCCAGGTCGTGCGCATTTCCCGTCCGGCTCCTTCATCGCATCAGTCCTTGCGTCAGTCTTCGCGTCAGTCCTTGCGTCAGTCCTTCTCCGCAAGGAGGTCCTGGACGCGGGCGCGGACCTCGTCCGTGTCGAGACCGCGGATCGTCAGCGTTGTACGGCGGCGCAGCACGTCGTCGACGGTCTCCGCCCACTCGTGGTCCCGCGCGTAGACGACCTGTGCCCAGATCTCCGGGCCGTCGGGGTGGATCCGCTCGCCCAGAGCCGGGTCCTCGCTGACCAGGTGTGCGATGTCGAAGGACAGCGACCCGTAGTGGGTGGCCAGGTGGCGCACGATCAGCGGGTCCATCCGCGCTTCCGGCTCCCGGTGGACCAGCAACCGGTGCGCGACCGCATGGGGGTCGGCGAGGCCGGGCAGCGGGACCCGTCGCTTCAGGTGGGAGACCGGCTTCCTATCGGCGAAGAGTGAGTGGTGAAGCTGCGCCACTCTCCGCAGCACCATACGGCCGATATGGCGGTATGTCGTCCACTTGCCACCCGCGACCGACAGCATGCCGCCGCGCCCTTCGGTGACGACCGTCTCGCGCTTGGCCGACTCCACCCCGCCGGGCCCGCCGGGCAGCACCCGCAGCCCCGCGAAGGCGTATGTGATCACGTCCTGCGACAGATGCTCGTCATGCACCGACAGGGCGGCCTCGTCCAGGATCTGCCGGATGTCGGATTCGGTGGCGCGCACATCCGCCGGGTCGCCCTCGTACGCCTCGTCGGTGGTGCCCAGCAGCAGCTGGTCCTCCCACGGCAGGGCGAAGGTGATGCGGTACTTGTCGATCGGCGTGGCCATCGCAGCGTTCCACGGGACCTTGCGCCGGAGAACGACGTGGGCGCCCTTGGAGAGGCGGATGCTGGGGGCGGCGCCCTTGTCCTCCATGTGGCGCAGGTGGTCCACCCACGGGCCGGTGGCGTTGATGACCAGGCGGGCATCGACGCCGAACTCGGTGCCGTCCAGGCGGTCTTGCACGTCCGCGCCCGTCACCCGGCCGTGGGTGAAGCGCAGGCCGGTGACCTCGGCGTGGTTGATGACGACCGCACCGGACTGGACGGCCGCGCGCACGGTCATCACCGCCACCCGCGCATCGTTCATCTGGTGGTCGCCGTAGACCGCGACCGCTTTGAGGCCGTCGGTGCGCATGCCGGGATTGTCGGCCGCGGCCTTGGCGGGGGATATGAGCCGCCCGACGCCGTCGCCGAAGGCCGACAGCATCGAGTACGCGAAGACGCCCGCGCCGAGCTTGGCCGCGCCGTGCGGGCCGCCCTTGTAGACCGGCAGATAGAAGGTGAGCGGGTTGACCAGGTGGGGGGCCACATTCTTGGCCAGCACCCGCCGCTCGTGGTGGTTCTCCGCGACCAGCTTGACCGCCCCGGTCTGCAGATAGCGCAGACCGCCGTGGGCGAGTTTGGAGGAGGCGGAGGACGTGGCGCCCGCGAAGTCGCCGGCGTCCACCATCGCCACCCGCAGCCCGGCCTGCGCGGCGTGCCAGGCCACCGAGGTGCCCAGGATGCCGCCGCCGATCACCAGGAGGTCGTACGTCGTCTTGGCCATCCGCTCACGGGTCTCGGCGCGGCCGGGGGGATGCGCGCCCAGGGGATGGTCGCCCTGCAGGGTGCTCATACGTCGTCAGCGCTCCTCTTCGATCCAGCCCATGGTCCGCTCGACGGCCTTGAGCCAGAGCTTGTATTGGCGGTCGCGTTCGGCCGCGTCCATCCGGGGCGTCCACTCGGCGGCGCGGCGCCAGTTGGCGCGCAGCGCGTCGGTGTCCGGCCAGAAGCCGACGGCCAGGCCGGCGGCGTAGGCGGCGCCGAGACAGGTGGTCTCGGCGACCAACGGGCGCA